>NZ_JBFNXR010000017.1:0-267419 GCF_040813635.1 Novosphingobium rhizovicinum
GTTCGGAAGGCGGGGACCATCGCGTGGCGATGAGCCTCGCGGTGCAGGTCGATGCTTCGGCGACACTGATCGTCGGCGCTTCGCCTGAAGGACGCCCGCACGCCTCGGCCTTAACGTGCGAGACTGGGGTTCCGTCACTGACGGCCTGCCGAACAGTCTCCGAACATAAGTGTCGGCCGAGGCGGCGAGCCGCGCAAGGGCTTGACGCGCCGAAAAAGCTGCTAAGCTGATCCGGGGAGTTATTGCGATGCGTGGACGCGGAGTTGGTTCGGCGCGCTGGACGGGCTGGTCCCGCTTGGTCGCGACCGTTTGGTCACTGGCCCTTGTTTCCGCTTGGCCCCTTGTGGGTGCAGGTTCGGAAGGCGGGGACCATCGCGTGGCGATGAGCCTCGCGGTGCAGGTCGATGCTTCGGCGACACTGATCGTCGGCGCTTCGCCTGAAGGACGCATCTGGCCGGGGGGAATTTATGTCGGCAGGCCCCATAGCTAGACAACGCACCTACAAATCGCTCTGCAGACGCGTCCGATCGACACGGGCACTCGTGCGGGCTTGGCACGCCATCCGGCGCAATGCCGAGACGTCCCGGCAGGAAGCGACCAAGAACAAGGTCAAGCTGTTCGGCGAAGATCTGCCAAAGAACCTGCGGACGCTGCAGGCACGGTTGAAGGCGGGCTATAGCTTCGCCCCCGCTTATGGGGCCACGCCGCCCAAAGGGCCTGGCAAGGTGGGCAAGCGGCCGATTGTCGTTGCTCCCCTCGAAGACAGGATTGTGCAGCGGGCAATCCTCGACGTCCTACAGGAAGCGACCGAAATCACCGGCGTGCAGCGTGTTCTACAAACACCGACGTCGATCGGCGGTATCAAGGGGCGCGGGGTGGACCACGCGATCGCAATCTTCGACGAGCGGGTGAAGGCTGGCGATCGCTATGTCGCAGGGTCCGACATCTCGGGCTTCTTTACAAAGATACCGCGCGAAAGGGTGCTGGCCTTCTTGGAAGCGGAAGGTGTGGAAGCGGACTTCCTCCGGCTTGTCCGGGCCGGCCTGACTGTGGAGCTGTCGAACGCCGACAAGCTGAGCGACGACGATCTGAAGCTGTTTCCGACCGGGGCGGACGGCGTTGCGCAGGGTTGTCCCCTGTCGGCCCTCGCGGGCAATATCGTCCTTGAAGCCTTCGATACCGCGATGAACGCCCGCGGCATCACCTGCATCCGCTATATCGATGATTTCCTCGTCATGGGGAGAACCCGCCGCGCCGTCGATACGGCGATGCGCGCCGCGGGGGCGCTGCTCGGCGAGTTCGGTATGGAAATTTATGATCCGGTGGCATCGCCCCACAAGGCGTTCACGGGCACCGTCGATGAAGGCCATGCCTTTCTCGGCTACGAGCTGCGGCCGGGCCGCTATCCCCCCTCGCTCGCCGCGCGCGAGAAACTGCACGAGCGAATCGCCGCCCTGATCGCGAGCGGACAGAAGGCAATCATCAAGGCGATCTCGGGCCGTGCGTTGACTAGCGAGGACCGGTGCTATGCCCAAACCCTGGTCCGGATCGACTATACCATCCGGGGCTGGCGCAATTCGTTCAAGAGCTCGAACTGCCCCGATCTGTTCGATCAGCTGGACGGCGAGATCGATCGTCGGTTGCACGACTTCCGATGCTTCTACCTCGACAAGATTAAGAACCGCACCCCAGCGCAGAAGCGTCGGGCAGCAGGGGTCGCGCTCCTCGCGACGCGGGCCGAGGTGCCCTAGTTGGTGATGCGCAAGCGTTGGGTCGGCCGCGATCCCTGCACGCCTTCAATCAAGCCGTTCGTACCGGGGCCGCTTCTTAGAAGTGAGCGCACCAAGGAGCTGTCAGTCGATTAAGGTCCAATTGGGCTCACCAGAAAATCATGTATCCGTAGCGCAGACGTTACGGGTTTTCGGCAGGTTCGCCAGCCAGACCATAGCCGGAGCGCCGTCATAGCGGCCCCGGCGGGTAGGCCCTCACTGGGAAATGACGCTCGGCATAGTCAGTGTATTCCCCGTCGTAGCCAATGACTTGGAAAATGATGAAGTAGAGGAGCCGATACACGTCATGGAGCTGGTCAATCCGGCCCTGCAGTTTTTCGCTTTTTAAGTCTGCTGCACCGGACTTCCGGGTATGGACTGCGGAGTTGCGCGCCTTCGACCAGGTCTTGATGTCGGCCTCATACAACAATTTGCGAGGCACAAGGCTCATCATGCGATCAATGGGCCTAGCGGACCCGAGTTGCCCCACTAAACCCGTGATCCGCTTCGCGCTGCTCTCCGATATGCCCTCATCTTTGATCCACTTTCCAACATGCACCTGAAACTTGGCAAGTTCGACCGTCACCGGGGCCGGCGTATATTCGATTAGTCCAGCAAGCCCCTCGACGGCGACACAGATCCCGATCAGCCAGCTATCAATCGATCCCTCGCTGGCACTGCGTAGGAGAAACAGGAAGCTGGACGGGGGACTCCAGATGCCTTCATCGGGCAAGGAGAACAGATAGGTCAGGTAGCATCGTAACAGCTCCACATGCTGGGCTGCGTATTGAGAAGTGTGAATCTCCAGCGGTGGAAAGGCGGGAACGCGTCTGATGTGTGAGGATGATCCATATAGCCTAAGTGTCCGAACCGATGACGTGAACTCGTCCACAATCGCTGGATGTAGCGACTGCCCAACAACGAACTGCAGTGCTTCGATGAGACGTCGCTCGAACGCCTCAGGAAGGTCTGTTGCTGACCTTGCCTCAACTCGGATTTGCCCATCTCCCGCTTCGTCGATCGTCAGATCAAACGCTAGTCTGTCAATCTCCATCTCGTGTGGCCCGCCCAGCAGGCCCTTCCAATCGCGAGCGCTTTGATCGAAGAAGTAGAGCCTCAATCTTCGCTTTGGACTGTGTACGTCATTCGTCCGACGAAGCACCCTCGGCTTGGCCTGGAAAACAGCCGACGATGTCGGGAACGATACAGAGGGACTCACGATCGCCCGTCCGCAATCCCAAACGGCGGCGACCACATCGGTCGCCTCGATATCATGATAGCCGTCGTCGGGCACGAGCGCCCCTGCCTCGGACTTCATGGAGCGGTTCAAGAGCGCAACCATGGTATCGGGCTCGCTGAACGCGACGTGCGCCTTCAATTCAATCTCTCCATCCCGATTCTGCGACAGTGAGCCAGGCCCGGTCAACTTCTCGCGAGAAGCGCCTCCCCGGCGAGTGAACACGATGCTCGAAAGGTCGATCTCCAACGATCCCTCGCTGAACAGCCTGATCGTCTCCTCGAATGTCATTTAAGCCCCGGCTCCGGAAATCACTGTCACTGACGTGACCCCCTGATTTTCCTCCGAGTGTGATTAGAGTCCGGCCTGATAGTGAGGGTCCCCCGGTTTCCCATCCATTCTGAGGGTGAGTATCCGGCGTTTATTCGGCCGCTTGGGCGGCCGTAGCAGCAGCATATTCTACCGGCGTCAGCCAGCCAAGCGATGTGTGAGGACGGCTCTCATTGTAGTCCCGTCGCCAAGCCTCGATCTTGGCTCGGGCGTCGGCGAGCGACAAAAACCAGTGAGCGTTCAGGCACTCGTCGCGCAAGCGACCATTGAACGACTCCACGTACGCGTTATCGGTGGGCTTGCCTGGTCGACTGAAATCGAGCGTCACACCATTCTCGTAGGCCCAGCGGTCCAGCGCTTTGGAGATAAACTCGGGCCCATTGTCCACCCGTATGGTCCTGGGTGCGCCGCGGATCGACGAAATCCGCATCATCGCAGCAACAACCTGCTCGCCCTTGATGCCCTGATCGACTTCGATCGCCAGCGCCTCTCGGGTAAAGGCGTCAACGACTGTCAGCGCCCGAAGGCGCCGGCCGTCGAACAGCGCGTCCGAGACGAAATCCATCGACCACATCTCGTTCGCCGCCGATGCTGCAGGCTGCCTTTCACGATTGGCAGCACTGACGTTGCGCCGCGGCTTCTTGAGCCGAAGGCTCAGTCCATCCTCCCGGTAGAGCCGGTAAACGCGCTTATGATTCACCAGCCATCCTTCCCTGCGCAGCAGGATATAGATCCTGAAGTAGCCATACCGCGTCCGCGTCGCAGCCAAATCGCGAATGCGCATCATCAATGGCGTTTGGTCCGGTCGATGCGAGGTGTAGCGCACCGACGATCGCTCGGCGCCGAGCACCGAGCAGCTACGCCTTTCACTCACCCCGTGAGACGCCTGGACGTGCGCAACAAGCTCGCGCCGCCGCCCAGGCGTCAGAGCTTGTGGGATGGTCCGCCCCCTTACGGAGCGACACGGTCAGGTGCATGCTGACCGTCTTCATTGAGGAGGACCGTCATGACAGAGGTAGCAGTAGTCGGCATCGACATTGGCAAGACGTCATTCCACCTGGTTGCGCTAGACGCATCCGGCGCGATTCAGTGGAAGAAGAAATTCAGCCGCACCCAGTTGATGCGGCACATGGCATCCCTGCCTGTATGCCTCATCGGTATGGAGGCGTGCTGCGGCGCGCATCATCTGGCGCGCGAACTGATGACCGTGGGGCACGATGTCCGGCTGATGGCGCCTCAGTTCGTGAAGCCTTTCGTCAAGTCCAACAAGAACGACTACCTTGATGCCGAGGCGATCGCTGAAGCCGTGCAGCGGCCGACGATGCGGTTCGTGCCGGCAAAGTCTGTCGAGCAGCTCGATCTCCAAGCGCTCCACCGTGTGCGTGAGCGATTGGTGAGCCGACGGACGGCAGTCATCAACCAGATCCGCGCGTTCCTCCTGGAGCGTGGTATCGTGTTCCGCACTGGCCGGCAGCACATGGCACGCGAGATGCCGATGCTGTTCACCGACGAGCGGTCAACGCTCTCGCCGCGGATGCGGCTCATCCTCCGGCAGCTATGGAGTGAGTGGCGCGGACTTGATGCCGACACCGCCGCGGTGACCAAGGAGATCGAGGCGATCGCGGCTGCTGATCCCGGCTGCAGTCGCCTGCTCGCCATCCCGGGTGTCGGACCGCTGGTCGCCACGGCGCTGGTCGCCGCAGTTGCTGATGGCACCGGCTTCAAGCGCGGTCGCGACCTCGCCGCGTGGCTTGGCCTTGTCCCACGCCAACACTCCACCGGCGGTAAGCCGACGCTGCTCGGCATGTCGAAGCGGGGGAACAGCTCCTTGCGCCGACTTTTCATTCACGGCGCCAGATCAGCGAGCATGCACATGAAGCGTGACCGCGGCCTCGGCCCTTGGCTCGATCAGCTCGAGACGCGAACCCACAAGAACGTCGCCGTCGTCGCCCTGGCGAACAAGATCGTACGCATCAGTTGGGCGGTGCTAGCCCGGCAGGAAGAGTATCGGCCACACATGCCGATCGCCGCCTGAGCCGGGCACCCGCACAAAGAGGTCTGCAGCGAGAGGAGTGATGGCAAACAGTCGATGGTGACACGATCAAAGCCTGGCCAAAAATGCAGCCGTCAAAAGGCTGGACCAGCTTGAAAGGCCGATCGTGACGCGTATCCCATCATGGCCAGGGATCGAGATGTCCCACACACAGGCCGGATACATTTACGCAGACTGTGCCGCCAAACCACATCTCACGCTTGCCAGACGGGGGCGGACCATACATTTTTTGCAAGGACGTCCTGCAAGATGTGCTTGTCCAGGCTCAGGTCCGCAACCAGCTGCTTGAGCTTGCGGTTCTCCTCTTCGAGCTGCTTAACCCGCCGCAGCTCGCCGACACCAAGTCCACCGTACACCTTCTTCCAACGGTAGAACGTCTGCTCCGAGATCCCCATCCGGCGGATCACCTCCGCAACCGGGGTGCCCGTCTCCGCCTGCTTCAACGCAAAGGCGATCTGCTCGTCAGTGTACCTCGACTTCTTCATTTCCCAGCTCCTTGCCCGAAGGCTTCACAAGGCCGGAAAACTCTCACTCAGAATGGATGAAAAAATTGGGAGGACGTCACTATGAACGGTCGATTTTGCTGGAACCTGCCATTCGCTTCACGCAAACTCACTGGGCGGCAACGCCCTCGATGCTGTCGTTAGTCGGTCCCATCATCGATCCTGTCAGCTGTCATATCCTGCCGCGATACTGGGGAGCTCTGAAGGCTTGGAGGGGGACGATAATCGCGGGCAACAACGGCTTATGGCGACGTCCGACTAGTTCGCAGATGACGCGGAATCCATCGGAGGCTACCCTGAGCTAGGAATTGGGGGCCACACAATTGACCGATTCGGATGCCGATTCGTCGGGCGTGACGCCCGTACGCGCACTTCACTTGCTCACTACTGACGTGCTTCTTGCTGAGCTCATTTCCGGACGTCCGATCGCCACCGATGAGGGCCACCGGCTGGTGCTCGGTAGCGATGCCGCTCGAGGCGTGCTGTCCTGGTATCGCGGCGCGCGCTCCAAGTGGGCCGGCAATGTAATGACGCCTGACTGCGAAGCGATCATAACCAGCATCAACGCTACCCCAGCCCAAGTGCCGCCTCCTTCCACTTCCGCAGATCGGGAGCGCCGAGTTCTTAGGCTGGCGAAGATCGTCGCACATAGGTTCGCGGGGCTCCATGCCTACGGGTCCGCAGACGAGCCGAGCACGGATTTCGTGTTCGAACCGAACAGCCCCATCACGGTATTCGAAGGCTGGAACGGATCGGGCAAGACAAGCTTGATGAATTCGGTGATCTGGTGCCTCACCGGCAAGCTGCTCCGGCCTCAGCGCTTGCCCGAAAGCGGCGAAGCCGAATTCGACTGCGAGATCGATCGCGGGGTTACTGAAGAGGCGTCCCAGCACAAGATCAGCGCGGTGACTCCCCTGCCGAGTGCCCAGCACTGGACGCCTGCGGCATCAGCTAAAACCGTCCCAGCGGATACTTGGGTTGAGCTGACCTTCGAACTGGAGGACGGGACTTGCCTTCCGCCGATCCGTCGAACGCAGTCACGAAAGACGAACGGCAAGCTGGAAGAGGTCGGGCCCAATGCGGCGGATCTTGGCCTCGATCCGATCGCGTTCAATCTCGGCACCACCATGCCAGGGCTGCTGCCCTATCTTCAGGTGGGAAACCCCTCGGAGTTGGGGCTCGCGGTGGCCAAGCTGACAGGCCTTTCCGAACTTGTCGCCCTGGCAAAGCACGCTGCGCGTGCGAGAACGAAGATTGCGGGGGACATCACTAAGGAGCGCAAAACCGAGCTTGAACGGATCGAGAAAGATTATCGGCAGCATCGCAGCGATCTCGAGCAGCGGATTTCCGAGTTCTCGGAGATGGCGCCTGCCTCCGCTCTCCCGGCGATCACGGATGAGCCGGCTGCGTTCATCGCGCTAGGACAGCATTTCGACGATTTGAAAGCCAGCGGTCTCGCCCATGCCCGGGACGTTCTTGGCGATACTTTTGACGCCTCGGAGGAATCGCAGCGGCAGAGCTTGGAGCAATGCATCGCCCCTGCGCTAGAGCAGGTGCGCCGGTTGTCGCAGCTCCCATCAATGGAAAGGCTGAATGCTCTCAAGCTGGAGGCCGACGCTCGCCAAGATGTGGAAGCCCTCATCAATCGTATGTTCGTTGAGGCGACGACCCTTGAAGAGCTCTCGGCGAACCCAGTGCTGGAGCGCCGGACTCAGCTTTACGCACGCGTGAGCGACTGGATGCGCGAGCATGGGAAGCCCCATGATGATCATTGTGCGGTCTGCCACCATTCCCTCTCGGGCGTCGTCGACGCCGAGACTGGCGGGCTTGTTGCCAATCATCTTCGCCAGGTTGCTGAGGACAGCGAAATCCTCTCCAAGACGGTCGTGCAATGGGCCGAGGCCTGGACCGGCAAACTGGCCCGTGATCTGCCCGACACGCTTCGACGCCATTTGCAGAAGGACCTGCCCGAATCTCCCGGTGCAATCTTGCGAACCGGGTTGCTGGACGACCTCTTCAGCACGGAAGGCTTTACAGGCGTCCTTCGTTCGCTGCGTTCCAACGTGGAAGCGCTAACGGACAAGGCGATGGCCGACCTGCCGTCGTTCACAGAGCCGGCGCAGCGAGTTCTGCCGAGCCGAGTTGGTGCTCACTCGGCTAAGCTGAGCAAGACGTTGAACCGCCTTATCCGAGCTATGGCATTTGTCGACTGGATGACGACCCACCGCGTAGAACTTGCTGCAGCGCTTGAGGAAGTTCGCGGCAAAGCCGATGGCGGCGACGGCCAGGCGACTGGCCTTCGAGCGCAGCTGTTACGCCTCGATGCCATCGTAAAGGGCGTTGCGCCCATTAGTGCGGCCATCGAATTATCGAAGCGCATGAGCACTGCTCAGACCGCCCACAAGCGCAAGCTGAAAGGGATCGAAGATTGCGGGACGGCTGCAGCAGCACTGGATGAAATCATTCCCGTGGGCGATCTTGCCACCGCGCAGGTCGAAGGCTTGCAGGCCCGCTTGCATGATCGAGCGGAATTTTGGCGGAACGCGATTTACCAGAATGCGACGACCCTATCGCCCAAACCGCATCGAACCGGGATGACGCCCCAAGGAGCAATTGCAATCCAGGCGGGACGCGATGGCGTTCTTGCGCCTGCCCAACATGTATCGAACGCTTCGGCTCTGAGAGCGTCACTCATGGGCTTCTATCTCGCGTTCCGGGAACATGTCCTCCTGACGGATGGTGGCCTGTCGCTCATGATCTTGGATGATCCCCAGGATCTACTCGACTATGACAATCGCGCTCGTCTAGCGCGTGCCCTAGACCAACTGGCGGCTGGGGGAGCCCAGATTCTGGCGACCACCTATGACCGTAGCTTCGGCCGTATCCTCGTCGCTGAGGCACGAGGTACCAATCGTGTTGAGCACCGTGCCATCCATCCGGTGCACGCATCTCGTAGCACCCTCGAAACTTCTTTGGCTATCGAGGACTTGGATCGGAAGCGGAACGAGTTCGTCTCGAACCCCGACTCGGCAGCTCACGCGCAGGATTATGCCAATCAGGCTCGCATCTTCTTGGAGGCGCGCCTCGGGGACTTGTTCGACGACCCAGCTTATCCCGCGTTTTCGGCGCCCACAGACGCACCGACGTTGATGCAGCTGCTGGGACGGCTCCGTTCATTGGTCACCGCTCGCAGCAACGAACTCTTCAGGAGCCCGGTACTCTCGCGCTTCTGCGATGATCCTGCATTGGCCGATGGCGCTGAGCCGCGACGAGTGCTCAACCAAGCGCATCACCGCGACGCCAACGCCTTGAGCTACATCGACGTGCAGAACGTTGATGCGGACCTGAAGCGATTGCGTTCGGCAGTTGAACGGGTCCACGAAGAATTCCGGCGTTATCGTTGGCGGGAGCCGCTTCAGGAGGCCCTCCCGGACAATGTCGTACCTCTGACTGTCGTTACCGCACCAGCGTTCAACGTCCCGATCGTCCAGGACATTGCTGCGTTTAGCCGGCACGTTCCGAGCGGTGGCAGCCAAGATAGCAGCTTTGAGATGCTCTCCAGCCAGTGGTTTGATGACAAGTCGCTGTTTTACGTCCGCAGAGACACCATGGGCTTCACAATCCCAGCCGGATCCATCGCGATCGTTGAGGCGACGCCTTCTTCGCCGGCCGATCATGAGCTGGTTATTGGCCGCCGCGGCACGCAAGCCTTCGCTCGCAGGCTGCTACGTCCGCGCAACGGTGAGGGATACTCCTTGGCCGCTGAAGCGACCGACCCTCGCGGCGGTCGGCCAACGCTGGCTTTCGAGAATCATGAACTCGATTTGCATCGCGTCGTCGGAGCTCTGTTCGTTCAGGCTCCTCCGCCGGCGGGGCGGGAAGAGGCAGTTCTGCTCGAAGGACATCCCGCCCTTGGGCGGATCGAGGTCGCATATCGCGTGCGCGAGGAAAGCGCCGTCCCCCGCGTGATGCCGGGGCAGATCATCCTTGGTGGAGCGGTCCTGACCCCAGATCAGCTGGATGCCATGGAAGGCGAGATGGTCGCTGTCACTCTGGAAGACGGTGACAGCATCCTGAAGCGAATCGGCGCGCCGCTGGCGAGGAGTCTGCCCTATCTCCGGCAGTTCGAAACAATCGGCGGGCTCGGAGCCTCCGTTGTTCTCGCAACCGAACGAGTAGAAGGGGCACCGGACCTACCTGTGATGATCAATGCTCGCCTTGTATTAGGTGTTGTCTACGCCTCATAGGTCGCTACGAGCCAGAGGAAGGTCCGGTCTTCTGGCTGTTCATTTGGGAACTGCCGGGTAGTTAACCGTCAGCTTTGCTCATTCATAGCCTGATTGACGCAGCCGCGCGAACGTCGGGTGTCGCCGAAACCCGCCGTTAGCATTCGTCCTCGCGAAAGGCAGCTGAGTCCCACTTTGCGACCTTATAGCTTCCTAAATCCCTACGGAAGATCGAGCTCGCAGCACATTAACGGATGGCCGGAGTCGGGGAGGGGGCAGGGCGGCTCGAATGGCGCCTTATGGGTCAAATTGCGACTGGCTCTGGACCGGCAAACAAGAACTTTCCTACAGCGAACCAGGTAGGTACATAACAGGAACAAAGGAGTCGCCTTATGCCTGTCTTTGACCCACCGATGTTGCTCGCGTTCGCGGCCATGATTTCAAGCGCTGCCAACCTCGTAAGGGCCCTTCGTCGCCGCGCGATTACGAACCGGCCGCCGCTCGATGACCGAGCTTTCTGACCGTCGCTGGCTTGCCTGTCACTCCGCCGGGATCACCGATGGGGTTGGGTCCAGCGGGCGCGGCGATGTGCAACCGATCTCGGCGTCGAGGCTTCGGAACGACGCTGTGTTCGCCATCGGGAAGAGGATGAACCGGCTGCGCAGCACAACATGAGTCAAGGACACCCGACCGTCGCAGTAGTTGAAGTTGCGCGGCGTCGCTTGGTCGAAGACAAAGGTGCTGACCCGACCGTCTGCAAGCGCCACGACCTTCCAGTAGCCGGACGGAACCCGTGCCAGTACCGGCCCTGAAGGCACCGGCGCCATCAGACGTTCGAACAGTGGTCCTGTGTAGACATAGACGGGAGTGTTCAGTCGTTTCGCAAGCGACCGCTCCTGTCCTTCCAGCGCGTTCCACGGCCCCTGGTTCAGGGCCGAAGCCTGAGGGGTGATGTTCGAGAGGATGTTGGTGTCTGTTGCGAACGGCGTGCCAGAAAATGAAGCGAGCGGCGCCTGATGACCGCGGTCCGTTCGCAGCACGCGGTTGGCGCCGTCATATGCGTCAGGTGTGAGCGTTTCGTCGGCTGCCAGCGATGGATCGGTTCGCCACTCGCGATCCGGTGACCGTCCAATCGACGCCGGCGTCACGCGGTACGCGACCCAGTCGGCGAGCTTGGTGAGGTCGTTGGACGATAATGTGTATATCTCTCGCACCACGGTGTCGTTGGTTGCCGACGCTCCCAGAGGGCAGCCGAACAGGCAATGGAAACTGTGTAGTTCGCCATCGGCCGCCCACGCGGGAGATGAGAATGCCGTTGCCGCAATCAGCGCGGCGGGCCAAAGCGCCTTTGCCCAGCGCCCGAGGCGCCTATCCGGGCGGATCATCGACGTGTCGTAATCAACATGCATATTCAAAGCCTATAGCTGGCCGATGACGCCTATGCGACGATCGCCGGATACGCGAGGACCCCCTATGCGCACCGACGAGAAACTTCCGGTCTATACAGCCGCGATGTTCGCATCCCCGACTGACGAATGTGACATCGTCATGAAAGGCGGGGTCACCAGCGGCATCGTCTACCCCTACGCCATCCTTGAGCTTGCCCGGCGTTATCGGTTCCGCTCGGTTGGCGGCACCTCAGCCGGTGCTATCGCGGCATCGCTGGCAGTGGCTGCAGAATATGCGCGCACTGTGCGCGGCGATCCTGCCGGCTTCGTCCGCCTGCAGCGCTACTGCGACGAGCTACCCGAGCACATGCCCGGCCTGTTTCAACCGGAGCCACGCTACCGCCGTCTGTTGGCATATCTGCTGCGCGCTCAAAGCGGACGCAGTGCATGGAGGCTGGTTGCGGGCTTGCCATCAATCGCTCCGGTCCAGGCAGCCGTCGGGGCCATCGCCGGCGCTGTCACCATGTGGGCGCTACGGGCGGGATTGGCTGGCATCCTGCTCGGGGGCATCGTTGGGCTGGTCATCGCCCTCATCGCGCATGCACTACGGCTTGTCCGAACGGATCTGCCAGAAAGCGACTTCGGTCTCTGTCCAGGCACCGATCAGCCAGGTGGTCGTGGACCCGCGCTCACCACCTGGCTCCACGCAGCCATTCAGGAGATTGCGTTCGGCGAGGACTGGCAGAGCAGCCCGCCGCTGACCTTCGGGCACTTGCTGGGATCCAGCACGGACCGGCAGATCGACCTGCGGGTCATCACGACCAACCTGGGGATGGGGCGGCCGCACACTCTGCCCACCCTCGGTATTCTTGCCGCGTACAGCGATCCCGAGTGGCGCCGACTGTTTCCTGGCGACGTGTGCGACTGGATCGCTGCAAGGGTTACTGAACCCGCGCACATGCCGGGCCTGTCCAGCTTTCCGTCGTCAAACGATCTGCCAGTACTCGTTGCCGCCCGGATGAGCCTTGCCTTTCCACTGCTGTTCGCAGCGGTGCCTGTGCATGTCCGCGACTTCGCTAACGCCGAGCTCCAGCGCGCAACCGGCGCAACACCGGCAATCCAGAACCGGCGTATTTTGTTTGCTGATGGTGGCATCCGCAGCAACTTCCCGATTCACCTGTTCGATGCCTTATTGCCTGAACGGCCGACCTTCGCGCTCAGCTTGGACGACCTGCCCCCTGGAATGGCGACCGGGAACCAGCGGGTGTTCATTCCGGCGACCGCTCGCCATGGTTTCGGGTTGCCGGCACGTGAGACCGGGTCGCTTGGTGGTCTGTTTGGATCAATTGTGAGGGCAGCGAAAGACTGGCAGGACCAGTTGCTGAGTACCATGCCAGGACAGCGCGAACGCATTGCCCACGTGCTGCTCTCTGCCAACGAAGGCGGTCTCAACCTCACCATGCCGCCTGAGCGCGCGCGGGCGCTCATGCACCGCGGCCTTGAAGTCGGGCGTCGCTTCGCGAACAATGCACTTGATTTCGACGAACACCGTTGGCGTCGATCGCTGGTTGCATATGATCAACTCGCCCGAATGTCAGACACGGTCCATCAGACCTGGACGGACGGGTTCGGCTCGTGGCTCCTGCGCTACCTGACACATCCGAAAAGCTATCGGCGTCTCACGGAGGATGATCGCTACCATATGCACGATAGCCTTGGTGCGGTTGCAGATCTGGACGGAGCGTTCGAGCCTGGGATCATCGACGCAGATCGCAAATTGCCCCTGCCGGTTGGTATTCTGCGGGTGACCGCGATACTGAGCGGCAGGAGGCGCCCCGCTCATTGATGTTTGCAATGGACGCCCCTTGCAGGCGCGCGGCTCCCGCGCGTCACTTCGCTGCAGGAAGATAGAGCTTGCGCTGTGCAGACCAGTCCGGATCGACCGCGCCGGTGGAGACGAGGGCACCGGCTTCCAGCTTGCCATGCTGCGCACCCTTGAGAATAGCGGTGGTGATATCAGGAGCAAGGAACGCCAGGCGCAGCACCCTCGTGATCCACGAAGCCGATACGCCCTCGCGAGCGGCGAGCGTTTTGATGTCCAGCTCGCCCCTGCGCAACTCACGCCAGTAGCCGTGCGCTTGAGCCAGTAGGCGGCTGAGCGAGCGCTCGGGCCGACAGCTTGCCTGGGTGCCACTGTCATGCACCAGGCGCAGCGCGCGGCCGGAGCGGGTCAGTCGCGCCTGCGCACCCAGCGTCAGCCGGTCAGGTGCAGTGGCAGCCGTATCGACGCCAAGCGCTGCTGCGATACCAGCAGGCGTGCAGTGGATGACAATGCCACTTTGCTGCACCTCGACCCCGGCGATCAGGTCACGGACAAGGCTGTGCTCTTTGCTGCGCAGTCTGGCAGCCAGTGCTCGGGCAGAGGCGGTGACGCTCGCATGGAGATCGGCCGGTACCTCAAGGCAGGCAGATGCCATGAGCTCGAGCGGATCGTCGAACACTTGCGCCACGCGCTCGGTGACCAGCGTTTCAATCTCCGGCGCAGGCACGCGGCAGCCGCCAGTGCCTTTGTTAGCGCCGCCCTCCTGGAGCGAGCGGCTGACGTAGTAGCGATAGCGGGCCTGCCCCTTGCTGGCATGCGCCGCCTGTAGCGGCTCTCATCGCCGCCTTGACGATGAGCCCGGCAAGCAGGCTGGGCTTGCGATGGTAGGTGCCGGTGCGCTTGCCCTGGAGGTTGGCGGCGAGCATCGCCTGCACCTGGTCCCAGATAGCGACGTCGAGGATGGGGGCATGCAGCCCGGGGTAGATGTTACCCTTGTGCTCGATCTCGCCAAGGTAAATGCGGTTCTTGAGGATCAGGTAGAGCTGCCCGCGGCTGAACGACACTCCACCGATGCATCTGCCGGTGGCGGTGGTGCGAGGAGGGGAGGGGATGCCGTCACGAGCAAGCGCATCGGCCACGACCCGCACGTTACCAAGGGCAAGGTAGCGAGTGAAGATCGTGCGCACGAGCGCGGCATGCTCCTCGACCACAGCGAGGCTGCGCCCATCGGGCTTGTAGCCGAGCGGCGGGATGCCACCCATCCACATGCCTTTTGCCTTGCTGGCAGCAATCTTGTCTCGGATGCGCTCGGCAGTGACCTCGCGCTCGAACTGCGCAAAGGAGAGCAGCATGTTGAGGGTCAGCCGGCCCATGCTGGTGGTGGTGTTGAACGACTGGGTCACCGAGACGAACGAGGTGTCGTTGGCATCGAAGGCTTCGACCAGCCTGGAGAAGTCGAGCAGCGAGCGGGTGAGGCGATCGACCTTGTAGACGACGATGATGTCGATGCCGCCTGCCGCGACGTCGCTCAGCAGTCGCTGCAGGGCAGGGCGCTCGAGCGTGCCGCCGGAGAGGCCCCCATCGTCATAGTGGCCGGCAACTTCCATCCAGCCTTCAGACGCCTGCGAGAGGATATAAGCCGAACACGCCTCGCGCTGGGCATCAAGGCTGTTGAAGCTCTGCTCAAGCCCTTCATCGCTCGACTTGCGAGTGTAGATCGCACAGCGGATCCGCTTCATGCCGCCGCTCGCGTCTTGAGACCGAAGAAGGCCGGTCCCGACCAGCGGGTGCCGGTGATCGCGCGGGCAACCTCGCTCAAGGAGCGCCAGTCACGGCCATTCCAGCTGACCCGTCCGTCTTCACTGACAGTGACGACATGGGCGGTGCCGTTCCACTCGCGCACCAGCCGCATGCCGGCCCCCGCAGGCGTAGTGGCGGTCTTTGCGCGCGCCAGTTGCGCCAGCCGCTGGGAAGCCGGCCGTGGCAGGCCGCCGTATGCCCGCGCCTGGATCTCCCAGGCAAGGACCAGGCGCAGCAGCGCAGGGCTGATCCGCGGTACAGGCGCACCGGTCAGTGTCACCCAGCGCGCTTTCAACGTCGTGGAGGACAGCGAGCCGAGTTCGGCCAGCGCATCATCGACCCGCGGCATCAGTGCGTCTCCGCGATGCGGTAGCAGGTCACCTCGTCTCGCGTGAAGCGGTCGATGGCATGACCCTTCTTGCGTAGACCGGTGAGCGCAGCACGGGTGGTGTGTGGCAGCCAGCCTGTTTCAGCAATCATCTCGGGCAGCGTTGCACCTTCAGCCCGGCTGAGCAGTGCCAGAACATGCGCGATCTTGGTGCTGCGGGGCGGCTGTGGGGTAGGGGGAGTTGCATCGGCGGGCGCTCCGCTGCTTGCATCCTCTTGTGCCCCGATGCCAATCGCCACCAGCCCGGCAGGCGTGACGAAAAGGCCGATTGGCTCATCTTCTGTGGTGCGCCACGTGGATGCGGCATCTGCCGCTCGGTCCGGCTCCAGCAGCTTGCGGCGCAACAGGCTGGCAATCACCTTGCCGACACGCTCCTCATCAAGCGTGTACCCGGCAGGAAGCGGCAGCAGGCTTGCGCCTGGGCTTTGCGCAGCGTGGCTGAGCAGCAGGCTCTGAATATCGGTCAACTTGGTCATGGAGATACTTTCCGGTTCATGGAGCGGCCTCATGCCGCTCCCACCAGCCGGAGCCCCGTCCATCACGCTGGCGGGGCGGGCAGCCGGTCAGCGGCTGCGGTGTTCACACCACCGCTGTCGCTCTGCTGCGCGGCCAAGTCGAATGGTTTGTGCAAGAAAAGGCAGCGGCTACCCGCTACCTGTACCGGCGCGATGTTCGTCGCACAGGAAATCTTGGTTGAAGCGGTGGCACCACAGGGCTTGGTCCCGCGCCAGAACTCGTCCGGCGGCAAGGACCGGCTGGGACGCATCTCGAAAATGGGAGATCGCTATCTCAGGAAGCTGCTCGTGGTCGGCGCAACATCGGTGGTGCGAAGGGCCCGGACTGCCGATAGCACTGCTGCCAAATGGGTCTGCAGTCTGCTCGAGCGCAAGCCGGCCCGGCTCGTCACCGTTGCCATGGCGAACAAGAACGCCCGGATCGTCTGGGCGGTGCTGGCGCGCGGCGAGACCTATCGCTCGCCTGTCACAGCCTAAGAATAATCGCGGCGCACATGCGCGGCCGCGTCGAACTGTAAAACTGTAAGGGTGCCCATTGAATTGATGATGACGATCTGAACGCGGCCGCAAAGGCCGGAACAACCCGAGGTGCTGTCAGAGCTTCGAGCTCGCTAGACTGAGTGGGACCGGCCAGCGGACAACATCAGGGCCAGCGGCCATCGTGCGCCGCGCCAGTAGGCCGGACAGATGACCGCACCCCGACAGATCAGATCATCAACTCAATTTACCCCTTGCAGCATAGGGGACATCCACAGATGACAGCACCGATACGACGGGTAAAAGGCACCGCCCTCGCATGCTCAGCAGCGGAATTGAGCGGAGGTGACAGGCGACTTTCGGGCCAGCGATAACCATTAGCTGCCATCCCGAGCCGGCCCGTCATCCACAGAGAAAAGAAGTTGCAGGCGATCGCCTCACGTATACTGCATTGGCACAAACTGCGGTGGTTCGCTGCCCAGCACGCTGGCTCACTCTATTGACGACATCGAAGGCGGATCGAACGAATATCTGGACTACTCGTGAGAGGGGCGGCCAACAGGTCAGGCTAAGCTCGAAAAGCAGGGCTACGTCACTGCTCGTTGCTGACTTTGGTGACCCGGTAGTGCTCGAGTATCTCCTGCAGTTTTAAAGCCATAGTCTCTCCTTCACCTTTGCTGGGATCTTGGACGAAAGTAGTGTTGACCTTTATGCAGGCCAGTTAGTCTGCGGGTGAAGTCCGCCTGGCTAACCAGTTCAAGCCCAGCGAAGCTGTCGAGCTGCAGCCCATGAGCGTGAGGGCACGTGCAATCTCCTCCCGGAAAATCTCCAGAACGGAACTCACGCCAGCCTCGCCGTCCGCCGCGAGGCCGTAGAGGAAGGACCTTCCCACGAGTACGGCCGTGGCGCCGAGACAAAGAGCGGTGATAATGTCGGTGCCCCTTCGTACCCCGCCGTCCAGCAAGACTTCGGCGCGATCACCCACGCGCGCGGCAACCTGCGGTAGAGCGTGAATGCTGGCCAGACAGCGGTCCAATTGCCTGCCACCGTGATTGGACACGACCACACCCTCGGCGCCAATCGCGTCGATCGCGTGAGCTGCGTCGTCGGCATCCAGGATGCCCTTGACGTAAAAGGGCCCGTCCCACTGATCCCGCATCCACTTCACGTCGTCCCAACACAAATCGGCCTGGATCTGACTGGCCAGCGCCGCGCTCGAGTTCGCGGCGGCAGCCATCGCGCCTGGCGGCCTTGTGCGCGCGGAGTTCTCTCCCGTGGTCTCGAGAAAATGGACCGCCGCCATTCGCTTGTGTCGAAGAGCCTCCCACACCCAGCGACCGTGTCGGGCGAGGTGCAAGCCGCGTGCCGGAGTTACCGACCATGGCAACTGAAAGTGCCACTTGCGCTCACCTTCGCGGTTTCCGAGGACCGGGATGTCAACAGTGACGAACAGCGCCGTGTAACCGGCCGCGCGGGCCCTACCCATGAGCTCCGCGATCCGGGCGCGGCCCCCGATCGGGTATAACTGAAACCAGTGCGCGGCCTCGGTCGCCCGGCTTACCTCCTCCAGCAAGTAGCTTGAGGCCGTGCTGAGGACGGCACGGATTCCCGACTTTTCGGCGGCTCGGGCGGCGGCGATGTCGCCGGTCCAATGGGCTATGCCGGTGGCGCCCACGGGCGCAAGAGCCAAGGGCATTGAGAGTTCCGTTCCTGCCACAATCGTGCTCATTGCCGGCGCCGATGCTCCCTTGAGCGACCGCATTCGCAACCGATGCTCGAGGAAGCCGCGCATGTTTTCCTCGACCGTGACGAGGTCGTCCGCTCCGCCTTCGATGTAGCTCCAGGCCATGTCCGGAAGCCGTTTGCGAGCCGCGTTACGCCAATCAGCCACACTGACCCGGGGCGCCGGCGCGCGCAGGTGAAAACGAAAGGCACTCATGAGATCTTGGAGATCATTACGGACGTGGGGCCGCGTAAGCTGAAGTTGCCGTATGTGACGGGCCGGCAGACGGTGAAGTCAGGCAGATGCTGCAGCAGTGCCAAGGTCACTTCGCGCGCCTCCATGCGGGCCAGGGTTGCGCCGAGGCAGCTGTGCAGGCCGAAGCCAAAGCCCAGATGCGGTTTGGGTTCGCGGCGTACGTCCAACTCATCCGGGCGGTCCCATCGCTCCGGATCGCGACCTGCCCCGCCGATGAGCAGGATGACCTCCGCTCCCGGCGGGAGCGCAATACCCGCGATCTCGGCACCTTCTTCTCGGACGCCCCGCGGCAAGACCTGCGTGACGCCCTGCCACCGCATGATCTCCTCCAGCGCTGCCGGTATCAAGCTAGGCTGTCTGCGCAGCATTTCGCGAACGTCAGTGCGCTCCCCGAGGACAGCCGCAATGTGACCTAGCCATTTCGAGGTTGTCTCGTTCCCCGCGAACAGGAGCTGGCGGATGTTCACCATGATCGCCTCCTCGGACAACCGGGCGGACCAGGGCGAGTGGACGAGCATGCTGATCAGGTCGTCCCCTGGGTTCGTCTGCCGATAACGGACTTGTCCCCGGATGTAGTCGGCAAGTTCTGCTTTCGCCTCCTCGGAGGCGAGCCATGCGGGATCGTTGGCGTAATCGATGGGGAACCCGCCGGAGGTGGCGTCAGACATGACGTCGCTCCACGCGATCACCTGAGCTATCATGCCCGAGCCTACCCCCATCATCTTGGCAATCACGTGTGCGGGGAGCGGCCGGCACAAATGTGGCACGAGATCTGCTTCGCCGTGCTCGTCGAGATCTGCCGAGACCAACCGGACCATTTCGCCGAGCAGATCGCGCACAAACGGCACGAGAGCCTCTACTCCGGCGTGCCCGAACGCCCGCGTCCAGACGTTCCGCAAGCCGTTGTGCATGGTACGATCATCGATGGAGATAAACGCTTCTTCGCCGAAGAGGGACGCGATCAAGCCCTCCTGCCCCAGCCGATCGGGCTGCGTAAGTATCTGACGGCAGACCTTGTCGCTCGCCGACATCCAATAGCCCTGCTGGTTCCAGACCAGCGGACCAGCCGCACGGATCTCTCGGAGTTTGCCCCAGGGATCGACCAGATGCTGCGCAGCAAAAAGGTCGATGTCGAGACTGGGGACCTTCGTTCCGTCCGTGACCAATTCATCCTCCCGACCCTGCGCAGCCTCCCCGCGGCGCCTATCTACGTGGAGCTAGGGAGGTGGAACGGCCCGCCGCAACGCCATATGCGCCGCCTGTCGCTTGGCACCATTCCATTGTCGCTAGCGGCCATTGCTGCCGCCTGCGCGGAAAGCGATCACGAGCGGGCAGATCCGAGAAGCTCCGGCTCTCACGTTGGGGCATCTGGAGGCCGTTCGCATCGAACAACTGATACAAAGCCGTTGTGGGAGGGAGAAAAAGCCGATGAGCAATGTCCGTCATAGCCTGGGCCTAGCCGTGAGCCTCTTTGCGCTTGCCGCGCCGGCGGGCGCCGCCGCACAGGAGACGGGACGCGGGGTTGGTGCGTCTTCGCAAGATGCCGCTGCACTGGACGCGATCGTGGTCACCGCCCGCAGACGCGAGGAGTCCCTGCTCGACGTTCCAGTGGCGGTTTCGGCTATCTCGGCGCAAGCCCTTGCGGACGCACACGTTACGGATGTCACACAAATCGCACAGATGACGCCGCAAGTCTTGATTGCTCCTGCATCGGGCGGCGGTGGAGGTACGATCTCCATTCGCGGCGTCGGCTCTTCCTATCTCGATCCGGGCATTGAGCAGTCGGTGGGCGTGTTGGTTGACAACGTCTCGGTGGGCAGGGGACGCTTCATCCTCGCCTCGCAGTTCGACCTGCAACAGGTCGAAATCCTCAAAGGCCCACAAGCGCTCTTCTTCGGCAAGAATTCTCCCGCCGGCGTGATCTCGATTACCTCCGCCAGCCCGACACGGGATCTGCAAGGTATGGTGCGGGCCGGGTACGAGTTCGAGGCGGAAGAGAAATACGTCGAGGCCTTCATCTCCGGTCCGCTGAACGAGCAGCTAGGTTTCCGCGTGGCGGGTAAGTTCTCGGATATCAATGGCTGGCTAAAGAACGTGGCATCCGGCGGCGCCAATCCCATTTACCCTTTTCCAATCCCGGGTCCCTCTACGGGGGATGCGCCGGCCTACAAGAGCTATTCGGGTCGTGTGACGCTGAGGTGGGAGCCGTCGAGCGACTTTGATGCAACCTTCAAGTTCTCGGGGAGCCATCTCAGCGGAAACGGTGATGATTACATAGAGGGTTTCTGCGCTCCGCCTGCGCTCGCATTGGGCCAGCTCTCGACGACCAACCTTGCGACGGGCCAGCAGGTATTTGACCCGAACAGCGACTGCCGTCTCGATCAGGTTCGCGCACAGGGTGCTCTACCTCCTGAGGTCCTCAACAATTGGCCCGGAGCGCGGGACGGACGATCCTACAACAAGCTGACCACGTACATCGGAAGCCTGGCGCTGAACTACCGGATCGAAGACGTTACGCTTACGTCGGTGAGCGGCTATACCAAGCTGAAAGGACGAAACCTCGGGTTCTATGACCTGACGTCTTTCGCCAGCGTGGCGTCCTATCTCGTCGAGGATACCCGTACCTGGTCACAGGAGCTTCGCGTATCCACGGATTATGATGGCCCGATCAATCTTACTGCCGGCGGATTCTTCGAAGACGCAAAGCGCTACAACACCTTCCAGCCGATCTTGGGCTTCGTCGGTTTCGATCCCGCGAATGGCAACTCGGCATACACCTACGAGAATCGGTGGGACAACTCGGGGCGGACGATTGCGGCCTTCGCACAACTGCGCTGGTCTGTACTCGAGAACTTAGAGCTTGCTGGCGGTGCCCGATACACTAACGAGAAGAAGAAGATCGCAGGCGGGAACCTCTACTCCAACCTCCTCGGGCAAGCCTTCGGTCTGCTGCCCGTCGGCCAAACCATTCGTGAGAGCCTAAGCTTCTCCAACTGGTCGCCGGAAATCACGCTGACCTACAAACCCGCCGATAACCTGATGACTTACGTCGCCTACAAGACTGGCTTCAAATCAGGTGGGCTGTCCACGCCAGCGACCATCTCCGCGATCTACGGCGCAGATCCGTCACTGCTCGCGTTCAATCCTGAAAAGTCGAAGGGCTTTGAGGCCGGCATAAAGGGTGAAACTCGCGATCGCAGGCTACGGTTCGACTTGGTCGCCTATCGCTATACCTTCGATGACCTTCAGTTGACCTCGTTTGAGCCGAGACTAATCGCCTACTTCATCAAGAATGCGGGCAGATCGCGGACTTCCGGCGTGGAGACCTCAGTGGCGGCGCAGCTGACGCCCGAACTGGGAGTGCATGCCAGCGGCTCCTACAATAAAGCCAAGTACCTCTCGTTCCCGAATGCGCAGTGCTATCTAAAGATCGTCGGAACACCAGCCTGTACAAACGGCTTCTACGACCGCAGCGGGCAACCACTGCCGCGAGCTCCGAAATGGACCTTCAATTTCGGAGGCGATTATGAGAAGACCATTGGGAGCAGCTTGAAAGCGGGGCTTAATGCCGAAGCGGTTTATACAGGCAAGTTCTTCACCGATGAGCAGGGCGCGCCTGACGGCTTCGTTGACGACTTCTGGCGGCTCAACGCCAGCGCGAGGCTGGCTGATATCGATGATCGCTGGGAACTGGCACTGATTGGTCGCAATCTGACGAACGAGTATTATCAGCTCGTCAGCAATGACAAGACGTTCGCCACGCCCGGCGAATACGGTGGCTTCACGCTGCGGCCGCGTGAAGTCGTAGTGCAGGGCACCTTCCGGTTCTGAATGGGGCGGGGTGAGGGGAGGGGCAGCCCATGCGCTGCCCCGCCTCACACGATTGAGGCGCCATTCACCACGCCAAAGCCGGATGCCTTGTATCCTAGGAGGATCAGCACTTCCTCGGATGCGAACTGGCGGATTTCCGGACGCAACGAGAGAAACCAGTTCTCTTGCGAGCGATAAATCGGGGATGAATACCAGGCGAAAACCCCGGCCCTCTTGTCACTGTTCGTGATGTTGTTGCCCGTCTTGTGCCACAACCGACTCTCGAAGACGATCATGGACCCGGCGGGCGCCTCCACTGGGACGCCTTGCAACTGCGATTCCGTACCCAGCGGCATTCGATTCAGCCGATGGCTGCCGGGCACGATGCGGGTCGCCCCGTTCGCACTTGTGAAATCGTCCAGGCACCAACCTACGTTCAGCCCTTGCGGCCGGGCTGGCCAAGGCTCGGGCACGAAAAGCTGGTCCGCGTGCAACACCATTTCGCCGCCGCCAGGGCCGGTGATGTTCGCGGAAAGGTTCGACAGCAGGGCAGGCCAGCCCACGACAGCCTTGAGCAGGTCGATGGCAAGCGGGTGAAAGGCCAGATCCTCGAACAGGGGATCGCGGCTTAGCACGTTCGCCACCCGCTGGTTGCTGGTGTCTTCGGGATAGTCCAGCAACAGCCGCTGCTCGCGCCCGCGCGTCCGGTCGGACTCGGCAGCCGCGTAGAGTGCCGCTCGTGTTCGCGCGAGGATTGTTCCGGTGAGCACTTCGGGAACGATGGCCATTCCATGCTCGGCGATGTCGGCCAACATCTGTTCGAACGCACGCGTGGGTGGCGGCAGGACGTCCTTTTGATTCATGCCGATGGGCTCACAGTATCGCTAGGGGTGTCAGTGGCGATCCGACGCCCCCGACCACGAGTAGGGGCGGGGCCGTGAAGAGGAACGTCCAGCGGTTCTCCCGCTCACACGCCTCGGCCAGTTTTTCGAGAACGAAGACTTCGCCCAGAGTCATCCCCATGTCACGGATGAGGACGCAGTGCACCGGCATCTCGAAGGTGGCATCGTTGGCGGGCATTGCCTCGATGCCCCAATTGTCGCTGGCCAACGCAGAGATTTGACGGCCGTGCAGCCATTCGGCACAAGCCAGGTTGATCCCGGGTTCACCGTTCCAGTAGCGGGCAGCGTCGCCGTCGACAGTGAAGCAGCGCATCCAGCCCGTCCTCAGGATGATGACATCTCCCGGCAGCGTTTCGCAGTTCTGCGCCGCTAGGGCCGCGTCGAGGTCTGCCGGGGTGATGGCTTCTCCTGCCTCGAGCCGGTCCTTGCCGCGGAGCCGCGCTATATCGAGCAGCAGACCACGTCCTATGACCCCTCGCTCGGCGATCTGGTGTATTGAAAGCTTGGCCGACCCGGCGGCAGTCGTAATCGAAGCAGCAGGTACACCGTTGTAGAGCATATCGTCATAGCCGACATGGCCGAGGCCATCCCACTGCGTAACAGATTGCAACGGCAGGAACACAGAGTCGTCTGCAACGATCATCCGGTCCGAACGACCGGCGAAATCGGGCGGCGTCAGGTTCATCATGTGAATGGGGTTCACCCGCCCGCCCAGGCCCACCTGGATGCCCTGGTTGGTCAGCGGAAGGCCAAGATTGACAATCTGTCCCGAGCGCACGCTCTGCGCGGCGAAGGCGGTGCGTTCCGGCGTAAGATGGTTAAGGGTGCCGATCCGGTCGCAGTCGCCCCAGCGCCCCCAATTGCTCAGACGTTTACCGACCTCACGAAAACTCATGGCGCTATCCCGTCTATGTGGCTTGAGTCGCGTACGTCAGCCGCGCATTGGTAAGCAGCTGCCTCTCGGGACGGGCAACCGGCGCTGCGACGTGCCGTCATCGGCGGCAGCAGCCGCAGGTTCTCCATCTGCGCCAGACTTCGAATTAGACTCTCGAACGTGTCACGGCATGAGGCGAAGCCCGCCTGCCGCACCTTCAGAGAACTCACGAGGGTAGGCAGCGCACGCTTCGCGATCGTCTTTTCATTGAGAAGCATCTCCAGGTAGTGATGCGACTGGCCCAGCAGATCCGCAAGCTCCGTGCATCTTAGCTGGTGCTCCGCTGCGATCCCTCGCCAGACCTCCTGAGCCTCGTCGGTCGCAAGAACTTGTGCGATGCTCAGGGGGTGAGCGTCGCCAGGGGAGAGTTGGAGGTGAGCGGCTAACTCATCCCAGTCGTCGTGCAGGACGAAGACGTCACCGTTGGTCAGGTTGAAGATCTCGTTTCGAGCCGTCGGTTCGCAACTGCTCCAAAGAAAGGCTTCAGCGATAAGTTCGGCATCCGTCACTTCCCAGATCAGGGGGCCGCCAGCCGGATAGCAGAAGGCAATTTTTTTTGCGTGACAGAGAGCGGCGTATGCTCCGATGGCAGCGACCGGGTTCATCGCGGAGCCAGGTGCGCTGCCGAAAACGACTTGAGGGCGCAGGACCGTCCAACCGAACCCGTGTGTCTTTGCGAGATCGCGCAGGCAATCTTCCTGGGCGAAGTAGAAGTTTGGATGCGGATCGCGTGGAGCGCTTTCCCTGGCGGGAAGGCGCATGGCATGCAGATGGGCGCCGTAAGCCTTGGTGCCTTGAAGCAAACCGGCCCAGCGAAGCGTGCCCTTACGAGTCAATGGGGCCGCAAGGTTCTCGAACATTCCCGCGTTTTCCGCAATGCGCCGAGGGTCGGACCAGCCGCTCACGAGCCCGGGCTCTTCAGAAACGGCGGCATAAACGAGATGTGTCACGGAGGCGGTATGTGCGGCCCAGGCGCGGCACTGATCCGCGTCCGTAAGGTCTAGGGCTGCGTGCTTGAACGCAGTTCCTTCGGGAACGACCGGCGGACGGCGCGAGATTGCCAGCACTTCGAACCCTGCGCTGGCGAATGCCTGGACAGCTGCTGAGCCGATGACGCCGCTCGCGCCGGCTATCGCGACCCGACCCTTCATTCCAGGACCTTACCGGGGTTGAGGACACCAAGGGGGTCCAGAGCGCGCTTGATGCGACGCATGAGTTCAATTTCCGCCTTTGATTTACAAAGGCTGAGATACATCGCGCGCGACTGACCGATGCCGTGCTCCGCAGCGATCGAACCGCCCACGCGAGATGTAGCCTCGTACACGATAGTATCGATCTCTTGCTCGCGTGCGGGGCCGTCCGGCCCGACATTGACCACGGCGTGCAGGTTCCCGTCCCCGGCGTGCCCGTAGAAGAGCACGCGCGCGTCAGGGAACACGGCTTCGAGCTGCTTGCGCACGTCAGTCGTGAATGCGGGCATGTCGCTCAGTCGCATGCTGACGTCGTAAACACTGAACGGGCGGTAGCCCGCGAGTCCGGGGCTCATGTCCTCGCGTACGGCCCACAGGGCCTCGCGCTCTTTGCCGGACTTGGCCACGACCGCGTCGCGGACCAGGGCGTCCTCGATTGCGTCCGTCAAGGCCTCTTCGAACTGAACCGCATCGTGGGTGGGATCGCCCCCGAGCATTTCCACGAGAACGTAGAAGGCGTGCCCTTCTTCCAATGGGCGACTCCTGGACGCGAGCTGCGCCTGCGTCATTGCGGAGTAGAATTCGCCCCACATGAGCTCGAAGGAGGAAAGGCGTCCTCCGAGTCGGACTTCCAGCATGCGCAGGAGGTGTTCAACATCATGGAAGTTCGCCACCGCGAGCAACGCGGTCTGATCCGTGACGGGTCTTGGCCGCAGGCGGAGCACGGCTTGGGTAACAATGCCCAAAGTACCCTCGGTGCCGATCATCAACTGCTTCCAAGGAAAGCCGGCGTTGTCCTTCAACATCGTTGTAAGCGAGGACACGACAGTGCCGTCTGCGAGCACGACCTCGAGGCCGGTGACCATGTCGCGCATCATGCCCCATCGCAGCACGCGATTGCCTCCGGCGTTTGCCGCGATCGAGCCGCCAATGGTCGCGGATCCGCGGGATCCGAGATCAAGCGGCAGGAAGGCGCCTTGCGCTTCTGCTGCCTCTTGCGCGACCTGAAGGATGCAGCCCGCCTGGACAGTCATGGCCATCGCGCGGGTGTCGACCGCAGTGATAGCCGCCATCCGTTCAAGCGAGAGGGCAATGCCTCCCGGCCGAGTGATTGCTCCACCAACGGTGCCCGTTTGCCCCCCGACGGCGGTAACCGACACGCCATGCTCCGCCGCGATCCGAACGCACGTGGCGACCTCCAGCGTGGAGCCGGGTCGTACTACGAAAAGCGGGTCCTGCACGTACTTCTGCAGGACATCGCAGCGGAATCGTGCGTCCGCACAATCGCCGCTACCGACGTACTGCGGGCCGACAGCTTCGCCTAGGGCGCGGTCAAGTTGCGCCCAATCAGGCACTTGCGTCGCCAGGCTTGCCGCCGAGCCCACGCAGTGCCGCGAGGTCAACGTCTGCGGCACGGCGCATGAACATCGTGTCGCTCCCGGACGTCATGAAGGTGACGCCACACTCAACTTGGCGGGACGCATTTTCTAATCCGAACGAGACTGAGGCGCATATCAGACCTTTTGCAGCACAAGCCTCAGCTACCATTTTCACCGCGTTGAGTACGGCTCCCGGCATTTCAAGCGAGAGCTCGAATCCGAGGCTCAGGGCAAGGTCCACTGGTCCCACTAGCAGGCCGTCCAGCCCGGGCGTGGCGGCAATAGCGCCGAGGTTCTCAAGACCCTCATGGGTTTCGATCATCCCGATGCACAAGGTGGGCTCGGCAGCACCTTCGGCGCTGTACCATCTGCGGACAGGACCGAATGAGCGGATTCCGCGCGGAGGGTAGCGGATCGCCGAGACGGCCGCCTCGGCATCTGCGGCGGTGTTCACCATGGGCACGATTACACCGGCGGCGCCGAGATCCGCGGCCCGCATGATCTTCGAGGGGTCGAGCCAGGGCACTCGCACAAGCGCGGGAGTGCCCGTTGCATCAAGCGCCTGCAGCATCGGGAGTAAAGTAGCTTCCGTGATCCCGCCGTGCTGCATGTCGAGCAAGACCGCGTCGAAGCCTGCGCGGCCCATCGTCTCTGCGCTGAGAGTGCTATCGATCGCGAGCCAAGTTCCTAGCGCCAGCGGCGGTCCGCTCAGTCTTTCTCTAAGGGTGGGCATTAGCCGAGCCTGCAAAAGCCGGGTCCGGTCGTCCGGCGACTGGGGCCTCGATCGCGTACAGGCCGCCATCCAGCGGGGTGGGTGGCTTTCCGTCCAGCCCATGGTGGATGGTGGTGATGTACATTGTGCGCATGTCCGCACCCCCGAATGCCAGTTTGGTCGGGTTGGCGAACGGCAGGCGTATTTCGATATCCGCCGTGCCATCCGGCAGGTAGCGGCGCAACTTGCCCGCGTAGACGAGGGCGGCCCAGTAACCACCCTCGGCATCAACCGCCGCGCCGTCTACGAAACCGTCTCCCGGCCCCAGTTTGAACAAAGTACTACGCTCACCAAGGTGTCCGCTGACCGGGTCAAGCGCGTACCGGTCGCAGCGCAGGGTGGTGGAGTCGGAAATGTAGAGCGCGTCGCCCTTCGGGCTGAAAGCAAGGCCGTTCGCGCACGAGAAGTTCTCGATCACGGGCGTAAGCTTGTTGCCGTCCAGTCGGAACAGCTTGGCGCCACCGGGGTGCAGGTTGGAGTGCCCCACCCGGTGGTCGATCGATCCCACCCACAGCCGTCCCGCAGGATCGCAGGCGCATTCGTGCAGTGATGCTTCCTCTCCCAACGGCGACGCGACCCGCAGAGTAAGGGTGCCGCTGTCGAAATCAAAATCGAAGATCCCTGACGAAAGCGTTATCAGCGCCCCCCCGTCTTGCTTGAAGACGAAACCGCCGATGCGTTCGGGCATGGGCCACTGGCTCACCTCGCCTGTGTCGCTAAGCCACCTTCGGAGACAGGGCCCCTCGCAGTCGATCCAATAAAGCGCACGTTCGTCTTCGCGCCAGACGGGGGTCTCGCCGATCGCGTCTTGGGTCGCGCCGATGCGCCGAACTTGCGGCTCCGACACGTCCATCAGCTGAGTTCCTCGACAACGACCGGTAACTCGTTCCAGCCCCACTGGAAGCTCGAGGGCAACCGCACTGCGCGTTCCAAGTCGAAGGAGAACTTAGCGACGCGCCGGAGGAAGCTCGTCACAAGAATGCGAAGTTCGAGACGCGCCAAGTGAATGCCGATGCAATAGTGCTGGCCCGTGCCGAACGAGAGCACGCGATCAATCTTGCGATTCCAGATGAAGCGGTCTGGCTCGTCGTACTCCGCCGGATCACGGGCGGCCGAGCCGAACAGCACCATAACGCGTTGCCCTTTCCTGATCCGCGCGCCCGCGACTTCGACGTCCTTGTGCGCGGTGCGGGCGAACCACTGGGCCGGGGCGCAGAAGCGGATCATCTCCTCCACCGCGACGGGTACATGGGTATCGAGGTCCGCGCGCACCTCTTGGAGTTGTTCGGGCGCGTTGCACAGTTCCATCAAGCCATGCGCGGTGATCTTGGGGACCGTTTCCACGCCGCCGACGAACACGCAGGTCAGTTGGGTCGCGACTTCGGCGTCGGTCAGCGGACGACCGTAGTAGGCGAGCGAGAGCAGGCCGTCGATCAGCGGCACCGAGCCGTCCGCCCCTGCCTCCCGGCGTTTCGCAATATACTCGCTCATCATGCCGATGCAGTTGCCGATGATCGTAGGCACGTCGGTGCCACCCGAATCGGGGTCGGTCCGGCTTAGCGAGTTGACGAGTTCAAGCACGTCTGCGGTGCGCTCCGCCGGCATGTCTAAAAGGTGGCAGATCACGCCAGCGGTGACGTGACCGGCGTAGTCCTGCGTGAGATCAAAGCTTTGCTGTGTCAGCAAGCTGTCGAGCCTCGCATCGGCAAGTTGCTGGATGAATTCGGTAAGGCTTCGCACGGCGCGGGGACGGAAAGGTTTGATGTGCGCGTTGCGCAGCACCTCGAAGTGCGGTGAGCCGAGCATTGCGCCGATTGGAAGCGGCTCGAGCGGCAGCTGGCTGACTTCACCTCGGTGGTGAGATGCAAGGATCTCGGGTGTCGGCAGAGTGGTGTCCGTCGCGATAAAGGTGTTGTCGCCGATTGTGAGCAAATCGGTGACGTCCTGAAACCGTGAGAAAACCCAAGTGTCGTATTTCGGCAGATAGAGAGCGGGTGCTTCCTCCCTCAACCGTTCGTAGAAGGGCAAAGGGTTACGCATGACCGCTTGGCTGAAAGGGTCGTAATCGCGGATAGTGGGTGCGGTCTCGACGGCAGTCATATGACGCTCACCCCTCCGGCTGTAACGCGGGCATCTGCGCCTTGTCCCAGGTGGGCTGCGCGGCCTTCACCGTCTCTAGCGCCTTCTGCCAGAAGGCGAGGCCGTTCGCGTGGTTCATGAAATTGAACGACACGGAATGTCGGAACTCTAGCAGTTCCACTCCGTCCGGCCCCGGGGTGTATGCGTAGGGGACGTTGGCCGGTACGAAGAAGCCGGTCCGAGGACCTAAATCCTGCGAGCCCATGCGGATTGAGCCGGCAATGATGTAATACAGGCAGTCCGCGTCGTGGCTATGCAGCGGCAGTGGGTAGCCCGGCTTGAACCACACATGGACAAGGCTGAAGCCGGGAATAGCGAAGAGGACGCGCGCGTCTTCGCCAGCGAAGACGCCGGCTTCCTGCACTTGATCCAGGATGGGTAGGATTGAATCCTTGAACGGCTCGAAGCTCATCAATCCCGCTTCTGCCAAGCTTGGACTGTCCTCGCGGCGAAAGATCGTGAACCTTGCTGCGCTATCGTCGTCGTTCATCTGTCGTATCCCTTCGTGCGATCTCACAAGCCGGCTGGTGATAGCCCGTTAACTCGACCGACGATCTGCGGCCGGAAGCCCAGAAGGGTCAGCAGCGTTTCCGATCCGAACTGCTTGATCGACGGGTTGAGAGAGAGAAACCAGTTCTCCTGCGGCAAGTAGATCGGCATCGTGTACCAGTTGAATACGCCGGCGCGTGGTGCATCAGTTTCATTCCGACCAGTACGGTGCCAGCAGCGCCCGTCGATCACCACCAGTGAGCCGGCTGGAGCCTCGACCGGCACGAGTTCTGGAAGACCTTCGCCCTCGCGCTGGCCGCGATTCAAGAGATGGCTTCCAGGTGCCAGCCGGGTAGCGCCGTTCTCTGCGGTGAAGGCGTCGAGGCACCAGCAGATATTGACGCCGTGCGGGGCGGCCCAGGGCTCTGGCATATAAGTCTGGTCACAATGAAGGACTTCGTCCGCCCCGTGGCGGTGGACGATGTTGGCCGAGCATCCCGAAAGCAGGGCCGGCCAGCCGATAGTGGCCTCGACGAAGGCCAGAGCCAGCGGGTGCTCGACTAGCAGGCAGAACAGCGGGTCGCGACTGATGAGGTTCCAGATGCGCTGATTGGCATTGGTCTCCCGGTCATAAGCATAATGTGCCTGGCGGGCACAGTGCCGCTCAAAGCTCGCGATGTGGTCGAGAGCCTTTCGAAGCTCCTCCAACTCACCAGAAGGCAGAACGCGTTCAATCACGCAGTACCCGTCGCGCGCCAGCAAGGCTCTCGCTGAGGCTGGTATGCTTCGGGAGTGCGGCTCGGCCAAAGTGGCATTCATGCCATCAACCTTCCGTTCTGAGTTGTCCGAGGTCGACGTATTCATCGAGGCGAACGATTTTGCCGCCGTCGATCTCGAAGACGATGCATGCCGGCCAGTCGATGACCTGACCTTCCTTCGTTTCAAGGCGCAGAATGTGTTGCTGAACGAAGCCGCTCGGGGTGGGTTGGCGCCGGACATCGCGGTACTCGCGGCGTACGAAGTTCAGGAACAAGGCCTCAAGGCCCGGCACATTGTCGCTAGGCGACAGTCTCACACCGTCGAAGTTGTGCCAGATTATCGCGTCGGGGGCGAAACACCGAAGGACGCCCTGAACCGATCCATCTTCAAGAGCGCCGAAGAACTCATCTGCGAGTGCGTCGGCCAAGGCATGTTCAGCGCTCATGCCGCTTCTGCCTCTCCGACGGAATTCGAGCGCATTGCATGGCGCGCGGCGACATAGCCGAAGGCGATGCCACCGCCTATGCTCGCCCCTGCACCAGGGTAGCTATGTGCTACCACCGGTGCAGCGATATTGCCGGCGGCATAGAGGCCCGTGATCGGTGTCCCCTCCGACGTGAGGACGCGCGCGTATTCGTCGGTAACCAGCCCACCGGACGTGCCTACGTCTAGAGGCCAGATGCGGGTTGCATAAAACGGTGCGCGCTCGATTGCGCCCAGCGAGGCGTTCGGGCGGTTCGTGGGATCACCCATGACCTTGTTGTGGGCGCTCGCGCCCCGTTCGAAGTCTTCGTCGACTCCGCTCCTGGCGAACGCATTGAAGCGCCTGAGTTCATCGGCTAGACCAACCGGGTCTATACCGCATCTGCTGGCGAGTTCCTCGATCGAAGCGGCTTTGACCAAATACCCGCTTTCGACGAACGGTTCTGGCGTTTTCCCGATCTGAATCGGGCCCCAGGTGTAATTCTTCAAGGCCCTGCTCTCGAGGATCGCCCACGAGGGCACTGCACCCTTCGCATACATGCGTTGGCCAAACTCCATGTACGACCCGGCCTCGTTGCCGACGCGCTTACCGTCGGGCCCGACAATCACGATGTGTGGCTTGCCGCTTTCGCCCGGCACGTGGAAGCCGCCGTACTTGCCGTCAGGCAGCAGTGAACCCGGCGTCCACCACGCCTCTTCCATGCAGTCGATGTCGGCGCCTAGAGCCATCGCCATCTGCATGACGTCTCCCGTGTCGCCCGGATTGACCATCGTCCACTCGGTTCTTGATGGCTGCGGCTGGTACTTGTCGCGCATCGCCTGGTTGCGCGAGAAGCCACCAGCATTCAACAGGACGCCTTGCTTGGCGCCGAGGGTACGCTCACCAGTTGGCGTCCGGACTCTGACGCCCGTGACCGCGCCGCCCTCCGTCAGCAGCTCGACGAGTTCGGTGTTCATGCGCAGCGGGATTCCTGCTTCCAGCGCGGCCTTTAGCATCCGACCCTGTACGGCGTTGCCGGAGCCCCTACGCCGAGCCCGCGTCACCTTGTCTCGCAAGACATCCCACCCGAGTCGAAGCGCCGTTTTCTTGCCCTTCCAGGTGCGCTTGGCGAGCGTCAGCTCGACGAACTTATGGCTGCTGATCGGCAGGGCGGGGAATCCGTAGAAGCTTCCCAACCGATCCCGCCACTCGCCGAGTTCGTTGAGGTCGAACAACTCCGCCGAGATGGTCCGGCCATAATCATGTCCCCCGGGCGCTGCTGAATAGTAGTCGGGCCAATGGACGCGAACGAGCTTTACCCCCTGATCGAGCAGAAACTGTACGGCGCGCGGCCCCTCTTTGAGAAACATCTCGCGCTTGGCGATCGGCGAAGCCTTTGTCGGTGCGCCCACGACGTGGTTGAGGTAAGTGCGGGAGGCTTCCTCCGTATCGTCGTCGAGCAGAGGATTGTTGGGTATCCATGCGATACCGCCGGAATAGGCGGTGGAGCCGCCAAACAGGTTTTGCTTCTCCAGAATGACCGCGCGACCGCCTTGCGCCTTGGCGGCAAGCGCTGCGGTCACGGACGCGCATCCACTGCCGACGATCACTAGGTCGAAAGTCTCGTCGAAGTTCATTCAGCCACTCCCCGGTCCCGCGGCGCAATACGGCAGGCGGCCCTAAGACGGGCCGGTCGTTCCGTTACGCTCCCCGAAAGTAGGACCGTCCATTGGCGCCGTCTTTGACGTTAGACGACATTCGGCTGAGCATTGCCGACACCCGTGAGATTGTTGTGGAGGTGAGAAACAGGCAGCAATCGATTGCCAGACCGGTTCGTGTTTGGCATTCTTGTGTGGCAGCTTCGCCGTAATGAGCGAAGGGAAATGAAGCAGCCGGATGAGAGGAGAGTCGCAGTGGCGGCCAGGAAAGCCAGTCCCGGGGCGAAGATGGACACGTCAACGGAGAGCACCGCGCCCGCAATGGTCCGAGCCGAAAGCTTGACGGGCTTTGCGGAACTTGTGAGATCGCGGGGCCATGATCCCAACCCGCTGATTGAAGCAGCGCGGATTGATCCGGCGGACATCCATAGACGTGACCACTTGATTCCATATCGGCAGATGATCCAGCTGCTGGAAAACGCCGCCGAACAACTTCTTTGCCCCGATCTCGGCTTGCGACTTGCCAAGCGGCAGTATTCCGAGGGCATTCTTGGCCCGCTCGACATCGCTATGCGCAACTCCGAGACGGTCAGCGACGCATGGCGCTACTGCGCAGATCATGTGCACACCTATAGTTCAGGAGCGCACCTGAGTGTCGTTCGTGAAAGTGAGGCCGCTCGGACCGGGATTAGGTTCGAGATCATCCTTCCGCGAGTATACCGCCAACGGCAGGCGGTAGAGCACGCATTGCTGCTATCGCACTTGGCAACCAGGATGTTCTCGGGTGAGCGCGCGCAGCCCGAAGAGGTCTGGTTCACGCATGAGCCTCTGGAAGGGGGTAGCGCGCACGGCGAATACTTTGGGTGCAGAGTGCGGTTCGGGCAGCCATGCAACGCGCTGTTTTACGCCCAGTCGGATTTCGACGTACCCGTCGTAGGTCGTGACGACCGCGTGCTGCAACTGGCCACATACTTCATCGATGCACAGTTCCCGTCCGTGGACTCGCTCATTCGGACGCGGGTGAGGATCGCCATCGAAAAACAGCTCGCGCAGGGCAGTTGCACGCAAGTCGAAGTTGCCGCAGCGCTTCGCATGCACCCACGGACCCTACAGCGCAGGTTGCGCAGCGAGGGCGAAAACTTCGAGGCGATGAAGGACGAAGTTCGGCGCGATGCGGCGGTCCGATACCTGCGACAGACTCGGCTCCCGCTCAAGACGGTCGCCGGCCTCCTAGGTTATAGCGAGCTGTCGGTCCTGTATCGGAGCTGCCAGCGGTGGTTCGGCGAGTCGCCCAGTACGGTGCGGCACATCGAGAATTTCTCGCTGATAGACGCCGGCGCAGGAGAGCTGGAATTGCGCCAGTCGGCCTGAGGGTCGTGGCGCAACTTGGGTCCGTCGTGGCCGACTGGTGCTCCCCGAGCTAGACCGTCGGCTGTGGAATTTCCACCAGGGGTTCTGCGCGCAACTCGTCGTCCGCGTGGGGGTCTTGCAGGAAGCGGCGCAGGGTGCGGTGAAAATGCGAGACGGCGCGCTCTTGGATCGGGCTCGGGCGTCCTGCCTTGTACGCTCGTGACTTCATGCCCTTCTGTACGCGCGGAATATTCTCGAAGTCCTGCTTGAAGATCAGCGGGTAATCGCCGTCGCGCCAGTCTTCGTAGATCCCGTGTTCGACTTTGGGAGCCTGTCCCTCGGGGTACCGCTCAAGCGACCAGACATCGAAGATCGTCTTGTCGTGAGCATCGCCACACGGGCGAAACCGATACCAGATGATTGCCTCGACGGCAGGATGGAGAAACGCCGTGTTGGGAAACACGTGCCAGTCGAAGCCACTTTCGGCCATATATTCGGGTGTCAGGCCTTCAGGCCAGCCGGCGCCGGATTCGACTGCTGCCTCGTAGATGAACTGGCCCCATTTGCTCAGGACTTCCTCGGGGCTTGCGTCGGCACTAACTTCCGTTCGCAGGCGCTGGGTTGCCTCGTAGGCACGCTGCGTCTGCATGGCCTTCAAGTTGTCGCGAAATTGTTCTGCATATTCGAACAAGTGCTCGCGGAAGTCGGGAACCTCCTTTTGAGGCAAGCGATCGCTGCGTCCGACCGGGACGCCCGCGCTGCCCGTGTAGCTGATCCAGCCGTGCCGTCCCATAGCGCGGCTGATGGAGTAATCCTTGGTATAAGTTAGCATCTGAGAATGTGTGGTCTGGACGTGGTAGAATTCGGTGAAGGCGCCAAGCACGGTTTTCCAGTTGGCAGGAACAGTCACGGTTTTGTACCAAGCCGGATGGAGTTTCTCGAATTCGAAAAGCTCGCACCGCTCTTTCATCGGCGAAAGGAACGCGTCGAGAGGCTGGCAGTCCGGGTCCATGTTGATCCAGACAAACCCTCCCCAGGTGCCCAGTTTAACCGGGGTGAGGTCGACGTCCTCTTTGGTCAGGCAAGTACCCCAGTCTTGTCGGTCGATGACCTTGATGTTGCGTCCGTCGTTCCCGAACCGCCAGCCATGAAACGGGCACACGAACTGTTTGGCGTTTCCTGCGCCTTCTGCGAGTGCCGTGCCCCGGTGCGGGCAAACATTGTGGAATGCCCGCAGGTTCCCGTCGCCGCCACGCGCCACGATGATGGAATCGTCCACGATATCGTACACGACGAAGTCGCCGGCCTCCGGGATCTCATCCTCGCGGCACGCGATCTGCCATACCTTGGGCCATAGGTGTTCCTTCTCCAGTTCGTGGAAAGCACGGTCGAGGAAATCCGCTTTTGGAACCCAGTCGTCACGGACCTCCTCAGGCACATATTCGGTCATCCCAAACTCCAACAACGGCCGCTCCGGGAAGGGGGCTCTCCTGGCACGATGGTAGCGAATGGTGCTGCGATAGGCGAAGGCGCGGACATGACCGCAGGCGACAATCTGCGTGCGAAGCCTGTCACTTCCGCGCGCGCAATCCGCTCAGTGCGTTCGGCGGCTCGGGAGTGCTGGATCCCGAAGGCGAGCGCACGCTTGGCTGTCGCAGGGAGCCAGGGAGTTTGTCGCGCTCGGTCATGGCATGCCCCCGCAAGGCCGGATAGCAGAAGGGAAATGGTGGGGCTTGTCTCCTGGCAATCGGGCCCAAGGAAACGGGAGAAGGACATGGATTACCGTACGCTCATCAGGAACGGAACCGTCGTTGACGGCACGGGCAAGCCGGCCTTCAAAGCGGACGTACGAGTCCGCGCCGGGCGCATTGCCGAGATCGCCGCGGGTCTCGAGCCCCGTGAGAACGAGCGGGTGATCGATGCCGATGGCTGTTACGTAACCCCTGGCTTTATCGAAGCGCATAATCATTGGGACGCCGCAGTCTGGTGGTCGCCGAACATGGAACCGTTCCCTGGCTACGGCGTGACCACATCCATCAATGGCAACTGCGGTTTCTCGCTCGCGCCTCTGCCGCAGAACGGCACGGGGAGGGACGACATCATCGACATCTTCAACTTCTTCGAGGACATCCCCGAAGTGCCTATGAGGACGATGATTCCTTGGGACTGGCACAAGTGGAGCGAGTATAAGGCCTCGCACGAGCGGAACGTGAGGACGCCGGCCAACTTCGCTTCCTTCTGCGGACATATTCCGATCCGGCTATGCGTCATGGGCGAGCAGGCGTGGGAGCGTGCAGCTACGGTGGACGAGATCGCACAGATGTGCGCCTTGCTGGAAGATGCGCTGGGCGCAGGCGCGATGGGCATGTCCTCCAATCAGCTCGACCGAGACAAGCACGATCGCCCTCTTCCCACACAACTTGCCGAAGATGACGAGTACGCGGCGCTGCTCGCGGTTCTGTCCCGCCATCCGGGGACGACATTCCAGCTGATTATCGACAACTGGATGCACATGACCGCTACCAAAGTGGTGGATCGCATGGGCCGCCTTTGCGAGCAGGCCGGGGTACCGTTCCAATGGGCAGGTCTGCCCACGCTCGATTTCCAACAGGGGGCAGCCGCGGAGCAGTGGGAGTTGCATGAGCGCTTCAAGGAGGAGGGCCTCCCCTTCTGGACCGGGTTCACCCACGTCCAGTTCATGTTTTCCGTCGATTTCAAGCGCACGCTCCTGTTCGCTCAACTGGGCCTCCAGGCCTGGCAGGACATCGTCGAAATCAAGGACGACGCCGAGAAGCTCGCGAGACTGGCGGACCCGGTCTGGCGTGCCACCGCCCGTGAAGCCTGGGACTCTGGGTTCGCGAACAACGCGTTCACGGCTGAGTCCGTGTTCTTGCGGGAAAGCGAGAACGGCTCGGGGCCGGTCGGCGTGAAGCTCAAGGAATTCATGGCGGCCGAGGGCATCGTCCATCCGTCCGATGCGCTGGCTGATTGGGTGATCCGCAACGGAACGGATTCCGTGGCCTTGCAGGACGGCTGGGCCAAGGTGGACGAGACCATCGTAAGGCTGCTCAAAGATCCGCGCTCCGTCGCGAACGTCTCCGACGCGGGTGCCCACGGAAAGATGTTCTGCGGGGCGGGGGACAATGTTCTGTTGCTCAGCGAATACGTACGCGACACCGGCAAGCTGACGATCGAGGAAGGTATCAACGCGCTTACCGGGCGACAGGCCGAGTTCTTCGGGCTGAGTGACCGCGGTGTGCTGACGGTGGGCATGGCTGCCGACATCTGCGTCTTCAACCTTGACGAGATCGAGCGGCGCCCGGAGGAGAAGATCTGGGATATCCCCGATGGCACTGGCGGACGCACCTACCGCTACATTCGTCCCGCCGCGCCGATGCGGCTGACGATGGTGAACGGCATCCCGACCTTTGATCAGGGCGCATTCACGGGCAAATTCCCGGGGCGCTTCATTGGCCCGGAACGCGAAACCGAGCAGGCAATCGCCGCGGAATAGCGCGGTGTCCCGGGGGGCTTCGCTTGAACGGACAGCCTGGGCCCTTCGCTAGGTTGAGATCTCGCGACCACCTGGGCTTCCAAGGCTCTCGCGCAGCAGGCGAGACCCCTAGCGAGACGCTTGCAACTCGAAATTGCGCCAAAGGAGCGCCACGCCATGCACGAATTATCGAGCGAACTTCTGCTCACGATATTCGACAAGATGTCGCTGCTGAAGCAGAACGATGAGCGGATGCGCGCTACCATCTCGTCGGGGCGCCTCGTCATGCCTTACTACAGCTACCGCGGACAGGAGGCCATTCCGGCGACCATCTCGGCCTTGCTGCGAAGCGACGACACGATCTGCACGATCTATCGAGGCACTCACGACTCTTTGGCGAAAGGGTGCCCGTTGGACCAACTCTGGGCGGAGCTCGGTGGCCGGGCGACGGGGACGTGCAAAGGCAAGGGCGGGCCCATGCACATCACACATCCTGCATCTGGCGTGATGGTCACCACGGGTATCGTCGGCTCATCCATGCCCATCGCGAACGGATTGGCTTGGGCCGCCAAGCTGGAGGGTTCCGACGCTGTCACGGTGGCGTATTTCGGAGACGGTGCCTCGAACATCGGCGCGTTTCACGAGTCCCTCAATCTAGCTTCGCTGTGGAAGCTGCCGGTGCTCTTCGTCTGCTCCAACAACAGGTATTCCGAACACACCAAGTTCGAAGTCGGAACTGCTATCGACTCAGTAGCGAAACGTGCTGCCGCCTACTCGATGCCGGGCATGCAGATCGACGGTAATGATGTCCTCGAGATCCACGACGCAGCATCCGAAGCTATCGCCCGAGCGCGAGCGGGGGAGGGTCCTACGCTCATAGAAGCCATGACCTTCCGATATCACGGCCACGTCTTTGGCGACAATGACGCTTACATGGACGAGGGCGAGAAGGCCGCACGCATGCAGTCCGACCCCTACCCGCGCTTTCGCTCGTTGCTGATCGAGCAAGGCCATGCCGAGGAAGCGCAGCTTGCCGAAATCGAAGCTGCGAATGCACAGCGCATTGAGGCAGCGATCGGCTTCGCGCTCGACAGTCCATTCCCTTCGGCTCGCGAAGTCGCGATCGATGTCTATGCGCAGGAGGTTTTCGAATGAGCCGAATCACCTTCGTCCAGGCCATCAACCAGGCCCTGCACGATGCCATGGAGGCCGATGGCAAGGTGCTTGTGCTTGGCGAGGACGTTGCCGACGCAGAGGGCGGCGGCGTCGTAGGCATCACCAAGGGGCTATCTACAAAGTTCGGCGTGGAGCGGGTCAAGTCAACGCCGATTTCCGAGCAGGCGATCATGGGCGCCGCGGTGGGTGCCGCGCTGAAGGGCTTCAAGCCCGTGGCCGAGATCATGTTGATGAACTTCACCACGGTGGCGTCCGACATGATCGTCAATCACGCGGCCAAGCTGCGCTTCATGTCCGGCGGCCAGACGAGTGTGCCGCTGGTAGTGCGCACGATGACCGGCGCAGGCGTGAGCAACGGTGGCCAGCATTCCGACTATCTCGAATCCTGGTTTGCCCACACCGCCGGCCTCAAGGTCGTGCTGCCTTCGACGCCCGCCGACGCCTATGGGTTGATGTTAAGCTGCATCGACGATCCTGATCCCAGCATGTTCATTGAGACGCTGCCCGCGCTCTACAACAAGGGAGAAGCTCCCGAGCGGGGGAAGAGGGTGCCGTTAGGCAAGGCGAAGGTGCTGCGACCGGGCACCGACGTGAGCGTGATCGGCTATGGCCGTATCATCCAGCAGGTGGCCGGCCTGGCTGACGAGCTTCGCGAAGAGGGGATATCCGTCGAGGTTATCGATCTCAGGACCGTCTCCCCGATCGACAAGGAGACGGTACTCGAATCCGTCCGCAAGACCGGGGCCGCGATTGTCGTGCATGAGGCGGTGCGCAAGTTCGGAGTGGGTGCAGAGATCAGTTCGTTGATCCATGAGGAGGCCTTTGGCGCACTGCGGTCCCCGGTGCGGCGCATCGGTGCGAAGTACGCGCCGGTCCCATTCTCGCAGCCGCTCGAAGCTGCGTCGCTGCCCTCTATCGATGACGTCGCCGCAGAGATCAGGAGCCTTCACGCACTCGTGCCCGCGCAAGCTGCTCGCTAACCCCAGGGGAGCAGTTGTCTGGCGATCAGAGGGTCCGGCCCAGCGTCACTCCCGTGTCGATTGGGGGCCCTTTGGCAAGTTGCACCAAGCCGCCGCCGATCCGTACGTTGGCGGCCGCCCCCATGCCGAGCAGCGCTTTTGCTTCTTCGTCGAGCCTCGCCTTCGTCGCTTCGGAAAGAGCCGCATCGTGATTGGTTTGCGGACGCAGGAAGTCCTTAGTGTAATAGGCAAACAGCATGGCGCGCTGCTCGTCCTCGCTCGTATTGCATCCAGAGGTGTGCCACATGCGACCGTCCATGGCGATGATGGAGCCCGCGCTGGCGACAAACGCCTGGCTTTTCTCCAGTGCATCGGGCGGGACATCCCGGAAGTCTTGATAGTGGTGGCTCCCGGGCACGAAGCGGGTCGCTCCGTTCCCCTCATGGACGTCGTCGATGCACCAGATCACGTTCATCGCCCAAGGCGCGGTCCAGGGCGGCGGCACGACGAGCGCCTGGTCCGCATGCAGGTTCATTGACCCCGATCCTGGTAAGGCGATGTTGCCAGTGAAGCTCGACACGATGAAGTGCTCGCCGAGCAGTTCGCGGACTAGCTTGAGGGCCACGGGGGCACGCAGCAGTTCCATGAAGACATCGTCGAAATCCGGGAGGGTGTACAACCGGATGTTCCTGTCGTTCGGGTCCATGAAGGGGGTGTAAGTTGCCACCCCGCGACGACGAGACTCTTCGATCGCGGCGTCGATGGCGTTCTTGATCCTGACGAGCTCCGACGGGGCGATGACGTCGGGGATGATACAGTAGCCCTCGGTCAGAAGTTCACACGTCTCTTTGGACTGATGGCGTTCCATGAACTGGCCTTTCTTCATCTCTGGGCCGCAACTTACAGGCTGGCGTCTGTGCGTGGTCAGCCATCGTAGCATCGGCCGTGCGGCTCCTGGCGGGCGCTCGACTCGCGCAGCACTGTTTTCTGCCTATGCGCAATCAAGGCGATGAGTGATTTCGGGCTGTCTGGAGAGACACCAGCAATTGTCGTTTTCGGTCAATCCTCTCCGCCTACCGGCCTGCTACGTTCCGGTTCGAATCGGGGGTGCTTGCAGGGCAACTTGTAGCCGCGAACGCGAAGAAAACAAAAGGGGGAAGGGTGTTGAGAGTATTGCTGACAAGCGTGGCTGTGCCGGTCGTTTCAATCATGATCGTCTCTCCGGCATCGGCGCAGGACGGCTCTGCGATGGTCCAGGAGCAGGCGGCTGCGTCCGCCGTTTTGAGGGACGGTGCTGCTACCGGCGGTGATATCGTGGTGACCGCCCGGCGTCGTCAGGAGAGCTTGCAGGATGTGCCGCTTGCCGTGGCCGTGATCGGGGGCGAAGAGCTCAGGCAGCGGCAAATCGCATCGGACCTGGACCTTCAGTCTGCCGTGCCTGGGCTCATCATCCGCCAAAACGGCAACGCCAACCAGTTCAACTATGCCATTCGCGGTCAAAGCGTCGATACCTACACGAACTCGCCTCCGGGCGTTCTGGCCTATACCAACGAAGTGCAGCTGGTGAACCACACGGCGACCAGTCTCTATGATCTCGAAGGTGTTCAGGTGCTCAAGGGGCCACAAGGAACATTGTTCGGCCGCAACACCACCGGTGGCGCCGTTCTGTTTGAGACTGCCAAGCCTGGAAACGAGGTCCAAGGCTATGCGCTGGCGCGCTATGGCAACTACGACATGCGCCACTTCGAGGGGGCCGTAACCCTGCCGGTCAGCGAAGCCTTGCGGCTGCGCGTCGCGGCCGTGCACGCAGCGGGCGGGGCGTTCGTCAAGGACATCAGCTCCGGCGAGCGCCTGGGCAAACGCATCAGCACATCCGTGCGCGGCACCTTGCTGTTCGAGCCGACTGCCACCTTCAGCAATACCACTGTTGTCCAACACACCGACGAGGGCGGGACCAATCTGCCAAGCGTCTTCTTTTCATACTATCCGTGTGGTTCCACCTTCAACGGAGCTCCGCTCTTCTCCGGTGCGCCCTGTCTTTATCAACCAGGCTCGGCGCCCTTCGATGCGTATGTCGCCGCCAATCCGAACCTCTATGCCGGCGGGGTGCCGGGCTATGCAGAGCTTCAGAAGCAGCTGGGCCAGCGGCGGGTCGATGTGAACACGCCGCTGCCGCATGAGGCTAAGAGTACGTCCATCATCAACACGACGACCTACGAAGCTTCGCCCGGCGTGACGTTCAAGAACATCTTCGGGTACAACAAGACAAGCGCCGACGACGGTTTCGACTATGATGGAACGCCGTACCTCATCTTCCATGCCGCGACCAACGTCGTCGACGCCACCCGGATGAGCGACACCAGCGGCCTTTTCGTCCGGCGCACGGAGCAGATTTCCGACGAGCTACAGTTACAAGGAGAAGCCTTCGACAAAAGGCTGAACTACGTTCTGGGTGCTTACTACCTCGATCAGTCCGATATCAACAACTCAAGCCTGTACTCGTTCGATCTGACGCCCATCGCCGCTGGGCTGCCTTTCCGATACCACCAGCGGACAACCACGAAGTCGCGGGCGATCTTCGCGCAGGGAAGTTATGGCGTCACCGATAAGCTGAACTTGACCCTCGGCGGGCGATATACCTGGGACAAGGTCAGCGCCAGGCAGCTCCCCGGCTCCATCTTCGGGACCGATTTCCCGCGCGAGAGCATGAGCTGGCGGAAACCGAGCTGGACCGTGTCGCTCGATTACGAGCTCAGCGCCGACCTAATGGTCTATGCTGCCCAGCGTGGGAGTTGGCGTACCGGTGGGTACAACTATAGCGTGCTGCCGGTGAATGAGACGGCTGTGAATGGCGGGAACCGCTTTTCTCCCGAAACGACGCGCGATGTTGAGGTGGGCTTTAAGTACTCGGGGTCCGGTATGGGAATGCCGGTGACCTTCAATGCTGCCTTTTACAATCAGTGGGCAAGCGACGTACAGCGGTCGATCTACATTGTCGGTGTTGGCGGAAGCCCTACCTTGTTCACGGTCAACGTACCTAAAGCTGAGATTACGGGAGCGGAGGTGGACATGTCGTTGCGAGCCGCGTCGTGGCTGAGGTTGGGGGCATCCGGTGCATATACAAATGCAAGATACACGAGTGGCGCTGTCACCCTCTTGGGATCGCCGACGGTCTACGGCCCCTATGCGGATGCTCCCGAGTGGAGCGGAAATGCCTTCGCGGATATCAACCATTCGCTCGGCGGCGGCATGGGTGACCTGAACCTTCACTTCGAAGTGTTCGGCCAGACCAAGATGTACTTCTCCAACGTGGCCGCTACCCAGGCTCCTTTCACGACCATACCTGGGTACGTCTTGGCAAATGCCCGGGTTGCCTGGTCACAGCTTCTCGACACGCCGCTGACGGCTGCGTTCTACGCGCAGAACATATTCGACCGGCGCTACTGGGCGGGCGGGAACGCAGTAGGGCCGGCGCTCGGTATCAATACAGCAGTGCCGGGTCGACCACGCTCCTACGGAATCGAGCTGCGCGCGGACTTTTGATGCCTTCACCCCGTACTGCTCTGAGGGCACTGTCAAACCAAATGCACCTGCTGGTAAGCAGGCCAGGGTAGGGCAGGTGGATGCCTCGTTCGCGCAAGCCAGCCAGTCCGTTCCGGTACTTCAACTCGTCGCCTGAGGTGATCCGCCTGGTGGTGATGATGTATGTGCGTTTTCCGCTCTCGTTGCGGAATGTCGAAGACCTGTTGTTGTTCGAGCGCGGGATCGACGTGTGCCATGACACCGTGAGGCTCTGGTGGAACAGGTTCGGTCGGTGCTGTTAAACGTAACGCACCGACACTTGAAGGCCAGTCGCTAATGAGTTCTTCAGCGTGCGCCCTGTACGGCGTTTTTGCTGTCAGTCCTGCAAACTTCCTCGGTTAGTTTCCGAAAGCGCTACCGTTTGCCTGCTGATGGCAGGCAAACGGGGGCAGGATCTCGCCCTGATTGGGCTTGGCGCGGTTGCTTTGACAGCACCCGCGAAACCAGTCCGTGCTCTCGCGAGCAACGTGTAGGCCGCCAGGTTCGAGCCTGACCCCCTTTCGGTCAGTGCCTCTCCGCATGCGAGTGGACAAACTCGTCAAGCCCACCCAGGCGGAACCAGCGGTAACCGTAAGGCTGCAAGACGAATGCTTTTGCATCTCTCGGCCCGGTGATGAGACGCTCGTTGGTCTGCAGGCAGACCAACTCGCGAGCATCTCCATCGTCGGAGAAGTAAGGCAGGGTGCAGTCGGTCGCTTCGCCAGCGAAATTGTGGACGATCACCGAAGTCTCGCTTTCCCAATTGAAGCGGAGGGCGAGGATGCTCTCAGGCGTGTCCAGAACCGTCCAGATTCCCCTGCCGATCTCTGGCACCTCCCTGCGTAACCGCAGAGCGCGTTCCGTCCAGTTCAGCAGTGAGTCGCTTGAAGCGCGCTGCGTCGCCACGTTCACCTCGCCAAAGGCATAAGGGCCGCGATCGATCGAGGGGCGGATCGGTTTGTCGCTGTGGGTGAAGCCGCCGTTCACGCCGTTCGACCATTGCATTGGCGTGCGCGCGGCGTCGCGCTCCGCCGGCGGGTGTCACCATCAAAGGTCCGCTCATGGTGGAAGGCAAGATCACCGCGACCGAGGACGTGCTCGTGGGTGAGATCAGCCTCAACATACACAGGCACTCGGAAGTGCAATCCGGCTGCGCGCAGACGGGCGCCCCTGTCTAGGAGCGGCACGGCGCTCATCGCGGGGCGTACGGGGCGAGCGCCCGGCCGAATGCAGTGCATCAGCAGATCCGGTCTGGCAAAGGCTCGGCGGGCTGTTCCGCACCGCAGCTTTTCATTCGCTCGGCTTGATCGCCTGCGTTCCGGGTGCGCGCTTGACCTGAGTTTCCTTGACGCTTCCGACCCGCTCCCCCGCTTGCAAGCGCCTCAGCAGATGAAGGTTTCCGACATTTAGAACATTCACCCCATCTACGATGTAGTGCACGGATGGGTTCCTCGTCAGTTCGGCAAAGGCTGCCTTCTGTTCGTCGGTAAGAAGAGCGTACATCTCTGAGATAGGCGTATCATCGCGGACGATTTGGTCCCATTCCTTAGATGCCCTCCCAATCTCCTCCTCCCCAAAAGGCGGTCGGTGGAGGTACTCGAGCCGAAGGAACATGCGAGCGTGTTCTCTGGCGGAGGTCTCTTCGCGGGTGATCCTACCCCAGGTATCGTGTACGACGTGCTTCGATCGGTGACGCATGTTCATGGGTCGATCGTAGCCCCTTCCGAGGCGGCCCGCTACTTGGGTCGAGCAAGTTGATACACGATCGATGATCAACGCATGCGGGTAGCAGGCCCCCTCGGCGACATGAAGGTCCGGTCTCTTAAACCGAATGCCCAAGAGCTGTCAGTCAGCAAACCGCCGGCTTCAGTCGTAACCCTACGTGGCGCGGACAATGGCTGAACGTCGGCTCCTGACAAGAGCTGACGCTCAACCTGCGGCACGGGAATGACAGGTTTGTCCCCAAATTCGGTCGTTCGAGCCGCCGCTCCAATAAAATTATGAACGGCAGCTTCTCTATCGCGGCCCGAGTCAACAGGCGAAGGCCACCCTCCGCTGCCGCAAGGGCACCGGTGTGGCGGATCGGAAGGCGACAATACAACACTGGTTTCTGCCGAGCTTGAGATAGCCACACGGGGTTCGTGCTTCTCTCCGGGGTCGGCACGTAGCCGCCCCATGATGGGGTAAGACAAAGTAGCGTGGATCAATCTTTTGGACGCCCTTGCCGCTGGCGACAGGGCTGCAGCCGTTACGATCTCACGCCACCTTCGTCCCCGTGAGGACCTCTTCCTGCCGAGGCAGAACTGGAAGCTCCTGTCTGGCTCGTATTAGGCGGCCGTGCCCGTGGTGTCGGGTTCCCTGCCCCAGCGGAAGTCGGTGCCATCTGTCCACATGCGGTGGAGGATGACGGCCAAGCGACGCGCGACAGCGACGATGGCGCGCCGCATGCCTCTGCGCTGTGCGACCTTCATCCCCCAAGCCTTGAGCCACGACCAATGCCGGCTTTGTGTCATCAGGATCTGCGCCGCTTCGTACAGCATCGTTCGCAGCATGGTGTCGCCGGATTTGGAGATGCCGCCATCATAGTCGAGCTCGCCCGACTGATGCCGTCGCGGGGTCAAGCCGACATGCGCACCGACCGCCCTGGAAGGGACGAAGCGTTGGGGCTGGTCGATCGAGGCGCGATAGGTGAGCGCAACCACCGGGCCAACGCCGGGCGCGGTCATCAACCGCCGGCACACCGGATCGTGCCGGACTGTGTCGAGCAGCATCTTGTGGAGCGTGGCCAGCTGCTGGCGCATCACCCGCCGCACCGTCAGCAACGGTTCGACGATCGCAGCTAGTCGCGGAAAACCCTCGACCAGGTGACGGACACGGGCCTCATAGCCGACCGTACTGACGACGCCGACCTTGAGGCCGAAGTTGCGCAGAGTGCCGCGCATGTCGGACTCGATGTCGATCAGCTTGCGCTGGACGAGCTTGCGGCTGGTCAACAGCATCCGCTGCTCCTGCGCCGCCAGCGTCTTCACATGCACCGGCTTGAACAGGCCGACCCGCATCATCTGCGCAATGCCGCGTGCGTCGTTGCGGTCGGACTTGTTGATCTGCTGCGCTTGCAACAGCGCCTTCATGTGCCGTGTCTCTACGCAGATTACCGGGAGGCCTGCCTCGCTCAGACCGTTCACCAGCCACTGCGATAGCGGCCCAGCCTCGATCCCGACCCTCGCATAGTCGCCGCCAATCGAGGTCAGCAGCACAGCTATGTCATCCGGCTCCGTCGGCACCTTGCGCTCGCACAGCACCTTGCCGGCATCGTCCACTACGCACACCGACGTCTCCTTCACCGAGACGTCTAGACCCACGAAATGCGCCATCGCTCTCACTCCTTCCCTCGATGCACGAGGTCAGGTTCGACCCCGATCCAGGCATCGTACGTGAAGGGGCTGCCATTCCATCTGCTGTCGAAACGCAGCCGCCGCGATACACCATCTCTTGGGTACGCGCAGGCCCGAGCTGAACGGCTGAAAGGAAGGCGCGTTGCCGACCGGCAGCTCACGCCGCGAGCGGTCTAGCGGCTCCTGGGTCGTGAGCGGTCGCTCGGCTTTGCAGGTTGTTTAAGGCTTAGGCGGCCCTTCAGTCTCGCTTGTACAATTCATGCTGAAAACCCCGGAAAGTCTGACGGATATCACTTACGCTCCCCAGCCGCTGCACGGCATCCGCCGGGGTGCCGTATTTCAGTCCGAGCAGGTCCGGCAGCTTCTCGGCCGCAAGTTCCGCCTCGCCCTGTTCGACATATTGCGACAACACGAACTCTAGGAACTCCACCTGTTTCGTGTCCCGTCGTGCGAGGATGTCGGCCCGTCGCGCCTCCGCCCGCTCGGCGCGCTTGAGCGGCGCGCGGGTAAAGGCGATGTAGCGCAGCACGTCGAACAGGTCGCTCGCCTCGGCGTCGATCATCCGCCGGATCTGGCCGAGTTGCTCCCCGGCGAAGCCCCGCTCGGCGAGCCCCTCGATCAGCGCCTTGCGCGTATCGGGATCGCTCCAGATCCGCCGCAGCTCGTCCTCGTCCCGGAACAGCTCGGGCAGCTTGCCGAACAGCTGCTCGACGAACTGTTGTGCCGAGATCGGCTTGCCGCTGGCGTCCCAGAAGGTCGTGCCACTGATATGCTGGAACGTCCGTTCCTTGCCATCAGCCAGCTTGATGACGAGCTTTTTCTTCGGCGGCTCCGGCTCGTCCGGGCCTGGCGCCTTCGGCTCGGGCTCGCCCTTCGGCCTCGGCTCCCCCAGCGCATCGGGCGCCAGCGGCTCGCCGTCCCATTCGGGATCGTTGAAATGCTCATAGGCCTTCACGAAGTCGAGGATCGTGAAGTAGTCCTTGCCGTCGTACAGCCGCGTGCCGCGGCCGATGATCTGCTTGAACTCGATCATCGAGTTGATCGGCCGGAGCAGCACGATATTGCGCACGTTGCGCGCGTCCACCCCGGTCGAGAGCTTCTGGCTGGTGGTCAGTATCGTCGGGATTGTCTTGTCGTTGTCCTGGAACGTGCGCAGCCATTGCTCGCCAATCGCGCCGTCGTTGGCTGTCACCCGCACGCAGTAGTGGGGGTTGGCGCTCGTCTTTGCCTGATTGATCAGGTCGCGCACTATCCCGGCGTGTTCCTGCGTCGCGCAGAACACCAGCGTCTTCTCGCGCTGGTCGATCATGTCCATGAAGGTGCGCACGCGGTAAGCTTCGCGCTCGCGAATTTCTATCGAGCGGTTGAAGTCGCGCTCGGTGTAGCGACGACCCTCCTCGACTGTGCCGGAGACGATCTGGTCATCCGACGTCCAGACATACTCGTCGATCGTCGTGCCGATCTGGCGGACCTTGAAGGGCGTCAGGTAGCCGTCGTTGATCCCCTGCTTGAGGGAGTAGGTGTACACCGGTTCGCCGAAATAGGCGTAGGTGTCGGCGTTGGCCTTGCGCCGGGGCGTCGCGGTGAGGCCGATCTGCACCGCGGGCGCAAAATATTCGAGGATTGCGCGCCACTCGCTCTCATCCTTGGCGCCGCCGCGATGGCATTCGTCGATGATGATGCAGTCGAAGAAGTCGGGCGGATATTCGCCGAACCACGGCGCTGGGTCGCCCTTCTCGTCGGTGCCCGACATGAAGGTCTGGAAGATCGTGAAGAACACGCTGGCGTTCTTCGGCACCGCACCCTTCTTACGGATTTCACCGGGGCTGATCCGCGCGCGGGCATCGTCGCCGAAAGCATCAAAGCTGTTGTAGGCTTGGTCCGCTAGGATGTTGCGGTCGGCTAGGAACAGGATGCGCGGGCGGCGTGTCGGCTCGCCGTCTGTCTTCCAGTCGCTGATGTTCCAGCGTGTCTGGAACAGCTTCCACGCGATTTGGAACGCGATCACCGTCTTCCCCGTGCCGGTGGCGAGCGTCAGGAGGATACGGTCGCGCCCATCGGCGATGGCATCAAGCGTGCGCTGGATGGCGTTGTACTGGTAGTATCGCGGCTCGAACCGCCCGTCGGTCTGCAACGGCACGGCGGCGAAGCGATCGCGCCAGCAATTGGACTCGGCAAAGGTCTGCGCCCACAGCTCGTCCGGCGTCGGCCAGCGCTCGACCAGCCCCTCGGCGCCGGTCTGCATGTCGATGCGGTAAATGGCCGTGCCGTTGGTGGCGAAGGCGAAGCGGGTTTGCAGGCAGGCGGCATAGTCCTTCGCCTGCGCCACCCCCTCGGTATAGCTCTTGGCCCCTGCCTTCGCCTCGACCGCGGCGAGCTTGGTGTTGCGATAGACCAGCACGTAATCGGCGGCCTTGGCGCTTGCTCGCCGACCGCCGCCCATGATCCGCCCCGGCGCGATCACCTCGCGCCGCGTCCGGCTGTCCGGCACCACGCCCCAGCCAGCGGCGTGCAGGGCGGGGTCGATCAACTCGGCGCGGGTTTCGGCCTCGTTCATGCTGCGAGGGGTTCTCGCATCGTGAGTTCACCGGAGAAGGCGCGTTGGAGGAGGGATTGCTTCAGGCTCTCTAATCTTTTGATCTTTGTCTTCGCTGAGTCTGCGAGCGACTGGGAAAGATCGTACAGCCTGTCCAGTCGCTCAACGATTGCAAGTTGCTCATCCATCCAACGGGGGTAGCAGATAGAAATTTCCTTGAGCAGCTTTGCCTTGATCCCGGACACCGTCGCTCCAGTTGCCTGCTCTAGGATTGCGCGCTGCAGCGGTGCTGAGCAGAGCATATATTTGAGAAACGTTCGATTGAGCCTGTCCGGATTAGGCTGCATTGTGATCAGCCGCTGGCCGATGACGACTTTCTCGTCAGTGTCTAACTGCGCCACATTCCCGAGAGGTGCCTCGGTCGTAAAGAGCACATCGCCTTGCCGGGGAAAGCCTCTCGTCATCCAGCTGTCGTATGCTGCGGGATCGATAAACTCCTCCGGTTGACGCTGAATGAAGCCCATCTTGACGTTCTTTGCCGTAATGAGCCTGACGCCCGCCTCTCGTTTGGGAGGCGTCTTGCCTCGATAATCGATGAACCGAACGTTCGCCTTAAGAGGCTCGACAATCCAATCGCTGCTCGGGGCCTCAAACACGTCGGCGAGGCAGCGCTCAAACAACTCCCGCGCATTGGCGAGGTTCTTCTCGGCGTTGGCGGTTGCGGTGGCGATAGCGGCGAAGGCCTCATCCAGCACCGCCACAATCCGCCGCTGCTCTTCGAGAGGCGGCAGAGGTATGTCTGACGCCTCTACAAATTCCTGAGGTACACGCTTGTGACCGACAGCGCCGGTCATTACTTTCGCACCGCGTTGGCGAAACTCGTCTCGATCCAAAAAAAGGTAAAGGTATTCTGCGAGAAGCTCTTGTCCCGGACGAATGACCATAAACTCGCTTGAGCCAAAGCCGACGCCGTTCTTCAGGTGGCGTGCGATACCGAGTTTACCATTCTCGAAGCAAGGCGTGATCTTCGCCAGTAGCACGTCGCCGTCGGCGAAGTAGGTGTATGACCGCGCCACCTCGGAGAGCGGGCGCTCGTCAGATGCACTCAGGTATTTCTGGCCGATCCCAAGATCGCCCATGGGCGCAAATGAGACAGGATCGTTATCCGATAATGCGGCGCGCGCCTGTCGTTTAGACGGCTTGATCTCGCAGACATCACCGATCCGGACAGTTTGCCATCCCTTCACAGCAATTCCTTCACTCGCGCGAGCACCTTGGCGCTTTCCGTATCCAAACGCGCGATCTCGTCGAGGATTTCAGCCGGGCTGCGCAGCGCTTCGGCTTCGGGCGCATTGGGGTTACGCACCGTCAGGTCGAAGGTCGCCGGGTCGAGGCTGTCCGCCGCCACGCTCCAGCTGTTCAGGCCCCTCGCGAAGCTCGCCTGCTTCGCCACGAAATCCGCCATGTCGGCATCGTTGAGCGGATTGGTCTTGCCCAGCGTCCGGCCGGGATCGAGCCGATAATACCAGATGCGCCGTGTCGGCTCGCCTTTCTCGAAGAACAGCACCACCGTCTTCACACCGGCGCCCTGGAAGGTGCCCTGCGGCATGTCGAGCACGGTGTGCAGGTTGCAGCTTTCGAGCAGCTCCTTGCGCAGCGCCACGCTGGCATTGTCGGAGTTGCTGAGGAAGGTGTTCTTGATCACGACCGCGCCGGTGCCACCCGCGCGCAGCGAGCGGATGAAGTGCTGCAGGAACAGGTAGGCGGTCTCCCCGGTCTTGATCGGGAAGTTCTGCTGGATTTCTGGACGCTCCTTGCCTCCGAACGGCGGGTTGGCGAGCACCACGTCGAACCGGTCCTTCTCCTGGATATCGAGGACGTTCTCGCTGAGCGTGTTGGCGTGGATGATGTTCGGCGCGTCGATCCCGTGCAGGATCATGTTCATCGTGCCGATCACGTAGGCGAGGCTCTTCTTCTCCTTGCCGTGCAGCGCCTGGGTCTGCAGCCATTCCTTGTCGCGCGTCGATTTCACCCGCGCGTTCAGATAATCATACGCCTCGCACAGGAAGCCCGCCGACCCACACGCGCCGTCATAGATGCGGTCGGTCAGCGTCGGCTTCACCACCCGGATCATCGCGCGGATCAGCGGGCGCGGCGTGTAATATTCGCCGCCGTTGCGCCCGGCATTGCCCATCTTGCGGATCTTGGCTTCGTACAGCTCCGAAAGCTCGTGCTTCTCGGCCTGGCTGCCGAAGCGGAGCTGGTCGACCAGGTCGAGCGCGTCGCGCAGCGAATAGCCGCTGGTGAACTTGTTCTTCAACTCGGCGAAGATCTCGCCGATCTTGTACTCGATCGTGTCCGGCTCGCTGCGGCCGCGGAAGCCCTGCAGATAGGGGAACAGCTCGCGGTTGACGTAGTCAATCAGGTCAGGGCCGGTGAGCGCGCGATTATGGTCCAGCTTACCCGCGGCATCCTTGGGCGCCCCCCAGTAGCTCCAGCGATGCGCGGCATCGAGGATTGGCATAAAGGGGCGGTCGGCGAGATCGGCCTCGATCGCGCGATTGGCCTCCAGATCGTCCAGATATTTGAGGAACAGCAGCCAGCTGGTCTGCTCGACATAGTCGAGCTCGGTGGTGCAGCCGGCCTCTTTCCAAAGGACGTCGTCAATGTTCCTGAAAACCTGTTCAAACACGCTCAATCACCCCGTTCTGTCCTGCAGGCTTATCGGGCCCGGGCATGAATGCAACATCAAGATCGAGCTGGGCCATGCCCCACGTCCGGCCAAGGATATGGTGGTTAGGCATCGGCCTGCCGGCGCAGGCCAAGGGGAAAGAAATCTTTAAGAAACAGCAGTATACAGAAGTTATAGTGACCGACTGTAATTTCTGGGGGCCCGGCACCGTCGGCGCCACCCCAGAAATGTCGGTCAGGGGGGCTTCCCCTGAACCCCTTGGAGCGAGGATGGTCGATGGCCGGTTTTCAATTCGGACACATCTCCACCTTCTCCTTCGAAGGCAACAGCGTCAACTTCTCCATAGACGAAGTTGCCGCGGAGGCTGCCCGGTTACCGGGGAGCCATCCGCACGTGGCCGAGCCACTTCCGCCTACGCTCCTCGCTGGCGATTTCACTCCGGACCAGGTTCCGGATGAAATTCGCCGTCGCGTCGCCGAGGCCAAGGCTGCGCTCAAGGGCGTGCGCACCGCTGATGGGAAGATCCAGCGGATTCGCAAAGACACCCATGTGATGGAGGCGCAGGTCCATTCCCATCCGATCTATACCAAGGCCCCGCCGCCCGATCACCAGGGTGAAATTCGTCCCTCAATGGCCGATCCTCTCTGGCGCACCCGCTACCTGACGTGGCGTTCCGAACTCATCCAATGGATCGAACACGATGCCCATCGACGCGGCCTCGATATGCTGTGCGTCGTCGAGCATCTGGATGAAGCTCATCCGCATATCCATGCGCTACTGGTCCCACGCCGCAGTCCAAAAAATCCGCGCCTCGACGCGAAGGCTACCCATCCCGGATATGCAGCCCAGGTCCGACGCAGGGCGCAGGCCAGGGAGCGCCTGTCGTCGGCAGTGCCCATTAAGGCCGTCGCGGCCGAACCTGAACCCGTCGAGCGGACCCGGACTCGGCGTAGGCGCGGAATCGACCTCGGGCGGCGTAGCCCCGCGCCGTCCAAGCGGGGAAAAGCCGGGCAGAAGGCGGGCGAGCCCGCCACCCTCGAACAACTCGTCAATCAGGTCGGCACCCGCGCCTACAAGGCTGCGATGCGCGGATGGCAGAGCCATCTCTATGAGACGCTCAACTTCAGGCATGGGCTGGCGCGGGTGGGTCCGGGCCTGGAACGTCTTAGTCGCAGGGCATGGTGGCAAAGACAGACCCAGAGCGAAGCAGTCCTTGAGAAGAAGGAGTTGGCCACGACGCTGGCGACCGTCGCCGACAACTTCGCTGGCCACGCTAGGGTCGTGGACGAACAGCGTCGGCAAGCGGAGAACGAGGCAGCTCGCTTCAAGGCCGAGGTCGAGGCCCTCAAGACAGAACTTGCCGCCGCGAACGATACGATTCGTCGCGCGGACGAACTCCCGCACATCATCCAAACCCTTGAAGCGGAGGAGGAGGCCGGGCGCCTACGCCTTGCCGCCATATCGGCGGATATTGCCGAAGCAGACCATAAGCTGAGGCGAGCACAGGATGCGGAAGCCGTCCGCAAGAAATCGGAGGCAGCCGCTGCGCAAGCGGAGAGACGTCGCGAACGAGCCGAGGCAGCGGTAGTGTCGTTGGAGCAGCGAGAGGAGTTCGTCCGCTCCGAGAGAATAAAGATCAACGACGAGAAGGTCGCGCTCAAAATTCGCGAACGCGACGTGAAGGCAAAACTTCGGGGTATGGCCGCCTGGGCGAATGGACGCCTTGACCTCGACGCAAATGATCGTCTGATTATTATTGAACCCAGGGCGGGACGTAATCCTGACGATGAACTCGCATCGCTCCAGCCTGTCGAGAGGTGGTTGATTGATGCGGTGAAGAGCTTGAATTCTCTATTCTATGATCGCCTCGACAGAACGTTGGACAAAGTGAAAAGGGTTATCAGATCCACCATTCGCGCTTGGTCGGAAGGGCTTATCTATCGCACAACGTCCTACGAGCATGGTGTAGGCCTTCGCAAGGACAAGGCACTGGATGCGGCCGTAAAATTCCAAGAAGAGACGTTCGATCATAAAGAGATCGTTTATTCGACCTTGCCGCTGCTCCCGGACCTCACATCAGTACACGATGTAATGAAGCAGGCCGAAATTATGCGTGGGACTCTCGACACGGCAGAACGCCGGAGGCTGAATGCCGTGGCTGCAAAATTGCATGAGTTAGGCGGCAGGGGGCCCGGGAGATCCTAACAATCGACGGAAATTGTGGGAAGCCATCGCCGTCAGCGGTGGGAGAGATGAAATGGGTCAGCAGAACGATATGGATGATCGCTTCGGTGTCGCCGAGAGCACGATCATGACGGTTATGAAGGAGCATCGGGGGCTGATCCGAACAGGCTGCTACGTGCCCACCCGCGATGAGGTAGCGACGAAAGCGTCCAGCTGGCTCGAGAATATCTTGGTCGACTGGTGGTGGGAGTCGCCGACCGCGCTTATCCCCACCTGGGGACAGGTGAACGACGTCCTCACCATCCTTCGCGCCCGCGAGGACGCCGACAGTCCCGAGATCCGGCGGATCATCGCCGAAGCGCCGAAGGCGGAAGACTTCATCTGAGGGCGGAGCCCTCGGAAGAGTTGGAGAGGAGCAGGGTGGCTGACGCTGAGAAGCGAAAAGTTCCTGCGCCGAGGCATGCAGCCAGCCTCAGCGCCGCCTGAGGCTCTTCTACATGAAGTACAAAAATGACGTTCACCGCGCGCGCGAGGCGCATGCCCGCGATTGCGCGAGCAAACTCGCGGCCCACGTCGGGTGGGCCTTCGCATCCCGCCCCGAGCTCCTCCCGCCCGCGGTGCGCGACTATTTCTACGAACCGTCGGCGCAACTCGTCCTGATTCCCTGGGCTGGTGAGCGGATGGTCGGGGTCGAGTCGGCGGTGCGCGAGACGCGATGCACTGCGCTGATCCTCGAGCCCGGTGCCACGAACGCTGGCTTGGCGACCAGCTATTTCACCGTTGTTCGTTGCGCCGGCGGGAAAGTGCACCGGCACCCTGCACTGCGGCTGTGGGCGAGCCTCAGCGACGCTCTCTGCCTCGTGCCTGATCCCTACGGCGACGATCCCGAGGGCAGTTGCTTCGCCGTGAGCCGGCAAGGGATCGTGCCCGCTGAGGCGCCCTGGACCAACGCTCTCGAGCACGGGTTCGGCTTCGGCAATGCCGATGCGCTGATGCTGGCGGCGAAGAAGCTGGAGTGGCGCTGACCGCGCAGCGCGGCTGTCCCCGGAAGAGAAGAAGCTCGGCCAGTGGCTGAGCACAAAGATGAAAAAGGGTGTTTGCCGCGACCCCGCTCCGCCGTCGCGTCACCCAACACAGGTAGATTATCAAATGGAAACTATGTTGCTCGAGCGCCCGGTTGCGGGCGCCTCCCTCCTGCCGCCCACCAGCCGTGCGGTGGCGTTGCGCGTGCACGCCTTTGCTGGCGCCATCGGAGGGTTGGTTGATACGACCGCTGCCGCGCGCGATCCGATGTTCGCCGGTAGCGTGGTGATGCCCTATGCCGGCCTGGTCGTGGCCGGCACTGCCTGCCGCCGGCCGCTGATCTTTCGCGAAGGCGACGCAGTGGCTCGCCATAGCCGGCTGGACCTTGGCCTGCTCCGCTTCGATGCCGAGCGCGGCGTCACCTTCGACATCCGGCTGCAGCAGCGGTCGGAATGGCTCTGCCACTATGTGGCTTGGCGCCGCGATGGCGACCTCTGGCTGGTGCCCGAAGTCGGCACGGGTCCGTTTATTCGCGTGACCGCGTGGGGCCTCGAGATCGAGGATGAGCCGCCGTTCGTCTTGGCGGACGAACGCGCCTCCGGCATTGTCCGGGCGCGGACGATCCCCAGCTTCATGGGGAGGATCTGACGATGGCCATCCGCAACAGGAAGCGCCGCACGAGCAAGCCGGCCCTGCAGGCCTCCACCGCCGTAAGGCCGGCCGAGCTGAAGCAGTTCACCAATGGAGGCGGAGCGCACCCCGGCTTCGATTTCACCCGCTATTGGTGGCAGGGTGAAGGTCCGCGCGACGGGATCACGCTCTGGATCCGGAAGAAGATTCGTCCGGGTGATGATCCGGACTTCGGCTATGCCGCGAAATGCGAGGTGCTCGTGCCGTCCGACGCGCCCGGCGATTATGCGGATCTCGACTTCCTGCTCGAGCGGTTCAACCGCACGCTGCCGCCGTTCGAGCGGCACGCGTTCATCCAGGTCAAGGTGACGCTCGATCCCCGCGAGCCCTGGCACGCCGGATATGAGCGTGTGCGAGCCTACGCCAGGAGCCACTTCGCGCGCCACGCGGTCATCCTGGTCGCGCATGTGCCGGGCACTGCTGGCCTCGACGGCAATGGCAGCCACGTGCATTGCGTGGTGCTGTCGCGCCCCTTGGGGATCAACGGGTTCGGAGGAGCCTGCCACCACCTCTGCTCCGACAAGGGACACGCCGACGCGTGGGCTGCCTGGCAGGCGCATCACTCCCTCACGGCAACGTACAGGAAGGTGTGATGCCGAAAGCCGGTTCTGGTGCGCAGCCGTCCGAATCGGCCGCTTGGCATCTCGCTCTCAAGGGGAGTGCCGCTATCGAGCAGATCCAGGCGAGCGTTCGCGCTCGTGAGTTGTTGGCCGAGGGTCTCGTGCCCCCGGCCGCCGGTATCGAGCCGTCCCGCTATGCTTGGGAGACTGCTGACGACCCGCCGTCGGACGCTCTGCCGGGCGTATGCCTCGCGGTTGTGGACGATTTCGCCACGGGTGAGGGGCTGAGCGTCTATTTCGTCGCAGGCTTTGCCCGAGGCGAGAACGCGTTCCGGAGGAGCATCGCGCTGGAACTGGGCGCGAACTTGCCGATCGGGCAGCGATCCGGGAGGGCACCGGCGCGAGCCTGCCTTCCGCGACCATGTTTCTCTCGCCGAGCTTTCGATCGACCTGGAAAGCGTTCGATCGCGGCGAGGACCGGCCGGCTCGTCGCGCGGTATTGCGCCAACTACTCCTGAGCAACATCAGGGGATGGCTGGGTCGAAATACTCAGCCATCCCTTGATCGATTGCGCTGGACGCCTAAAGAGAGAGCCCGAGCTGCGTCGGACCACCCGATACGGGCTTTTCCGGCGGCAGACCGACGAAATGTCGTCCCTTCGCCACCACCGAACCCCAGTCCGGCCCGTTATAGTCGATGAGGTTGATCACCACCTGTAGCGGGCGCATGTCGGCTCCGCGACCATAGCGACGGCCCACCTTCCCGTCGGAATGGCCGCAAATGAGATCCACCATTTCCTCAGGGGCGCGGCCGCGGAGAATACGGCGGATCGAATGTCGGAAGGAGTGGAAAACCTTCTCGTCGTCCGTGATGCCGAGACCTTCGAGGTATTGGGCGAAAAGGCGGGACACCCGATAGGTCCGCTTGCCGTATTTATTGGGCTTCAGGTCCGGGAAGAGCCACTCTGCCCCTTCATCGCGCCGGCGCTGGAAATATTCGAGAAAGCCGGCACGGTGGAGGATCGGATGTAGCGGGATGTCGCGCTCCGCGTTCTGGTTCTTCCGGCCTTTTTCCTCCTGGCCCTGCTCGGCACGAACCTGGGCCCGATCGCGCTCGATCGCGATGAACCAGATGCCCTGTTCCGAACGGACATTCAAAGGACGGAGCGTGCCGAGCTCTTCGAGCCGGCAGCCGGTGAACGGGGCCAGGAGTACGATCCAGAAGAGCGTCTCCTCGCTGATACCGGTTCTGTCCGTGATGGCGAGGTTTCGGAAGATCGCCTCCATGTCGCCCTCGTCGAACGGCAGCCGCTTTTCCTCACTGTCGTCGAGTTCGACGAACTTGGCCTGTTTCGCCGCGTTGAACTCGAGCGGCACCTTCGACATCTTGTCGACCACGTGCTCTGTCACCGACCGGAGCGCCGAAAGCGACTTGTTCACCGTCGCCGGAGACAAGGTGTCGAGACCCTCCTTGGCGGCGATGGCGGCCTGTTCTTCGAGCGGCAGCGCCTTGATCGACTTCTTCGTACGGCCAGGAATCTCGAGGAGCTTTTCCCGAAAATCGCGAACCATCTGGGGCCTAATTTCGCCCATGTCGATGTCGCCATACATCGAGACGAACCGCCTTATGGCGAGATCCCATTCCTGGACGAGCTGGGGTTTGCGAGGCCGACCCTTTGTGTAGCTTTTCCAAGCATCGAAAGCCTCGCTGATGGTCAGGCCAACCTGGAAACCCGGGTCGCGCCTGGTCGCCGTACCGATCGCCTCGTCTTGCGAGCGCCCCCCTTCGATGACGATCAGGGATGGCAATGGAGATCCTGAGCGAGGCCGAGGCGTCGTTTCCTCGAGCGCCGTCACGAGGAGCCGGTGGCGAAATGCGCTGGCGACCTCGCCAAAAAGCGGTCCGTCCGATCTGATCTCTTTGCCTGAATGGATCGCGACCTGTTCAACGATCCAGCCGAACGCCTCCGTCGGAATGGTCTTCAATACCCCCAGCCGCATCGGCCAGTTCATTCGCGCACGGGTGTGACTCGCTCTAACCCGGAGGAGTTCATCGTCGTCTGGCGCCTTCTCGACCGCCTCGAAGGCGTAGGCTGGCGGCACCAGTGTCCCTCGATCGGTCGAGTTCATGGCGCGGTGAAATGCGGTAATGCGTGCGAGGCATTCCCGCAGCCATTGATCCGGCCGTTCCTTGTCGGCCAACCAGGCCTCGACCAGATGGCGGCCGGCCTCGGACCAACCGCCTGTGGCGAAGATAGCAGCTTCTTCCGCCAGCTGCGCATAGCGCATTGCTGGTTCGGCCATTTTCTGTCGGGCCTCGGCCAAGCTGCGCGTCTCAAGGCTCACCTTGAATTCGCGCTTCCCGAACACGGGACGCAGCTTCTCGGGGATGACCTTGCGGAAGTAGTAGATACCGGTGCGGGGGTCTTGGTGGAGCGCCATCAACCTGATCACTTTGTACGCATCCTTTGTACACAAGGACGGGTAAAGCGATCGTGAATCTCGCGGTTTTCCGCAACTCCGCCATTTTCGGCGGTTCTGGTGACCCCTACGGGAATCGAACCCGTGTTTCAGCCGTGAGAGGGCCGCGTCCTGACCGCTAGACGAAGGGGCCTTGTAGCCATTTTCCTTTAGTGCCTCGGCCGCGCACGGGATGGTGACCCCTACGGGAATCGAACCCGTGTTTCAGCCGTGAAAGGGCCGCGTCCTAACCGCTAGACGAAGGGGCCATCTCTCGTGCTGCGCCGAAGGCAGGCCCGCGCCTTTAGGCAAGGTGGGCAGGGGGGTCAAGCATCTTTCTTGTCCTTTTATCACGATGCGGCTCAATCGGCCCAAGCCGCATCGTCCAGCAGCAGCTCGGCCTGCGGGCGTGCGCCCCAATCATCGATCTTTGCACGCCCCGCGAGCCAGAGACGGCGTCCCTGGGAAGCGTGTAGCAACGCCTGGCCCATCTCACTCTCCGCAGCACGAAAGGCGATCGCCTTGAAGCGCCCGCCATCGTTGCCGCTGACGATCAGGCGCACATGATCGTTGCCGACAAGGTCCGCCTTGATGAGTCTTACCGGCCCTACGGCCACTTTCGGGCCGGGCCAGCCCATCCCGAAGGGCCCGGCGCTGTCGAGCGTCGCCACAAGCTGTGGCGTCATGCCTGCCGGGGCGAGCGCAAGGTCCAGCAGCATCGCCTGGTTACCCATCGCCGCGCCCACATCGCGTCCCAGCTTGTCGTCGAGCCAGTCGCTCAGCGGTTCCAAACGGTCCGGTGCGATCGTCAGCCCCGCCGCCATGGCGTGGCCACCGCCCGCGATCAGAAGCCCTTCTTCCCGTGCAGCTATGATCGCCGCACCCAAGTCGACGCCGGAGATGGATCTGCCGGAGCCCTTCCCATGGCCGTGCTCGTCCGCATCGAGCGCGATGACGAGGGCGGGCTTGCCGGTCTTCTCCTTGATCCGTCCGGCCACGATGCCGATCACACCGGGATGCCAGCCGGATCCTGCGAGCACGAGGACCGATCGGTTGTGCTGGCGTTCCATCTCAGCCTCTGCAGCTTCCTGCACCGCCTGCTCGATGGCGCGGCGCTCATCGTTCAGGCGGGAGAGCTGCGCGGCAATTTCGCGGGCTTCATCGGGGTCATGAGTTGTCAGCAGGCGAACGCCAAGCGTCGATTCGCCGACGCGTCCTCCGGCGTTAATGCGAGGACCAAGAGCGAAGCCTAGATCGCTGCAAGTCGGTGCCCTTGAGAGCCGGCTGGCGTCGATCAGCGCCGACATGCCGATGTTCTCGCGGCGTGCCATAACCTTCAGGCCCTGGGCGACCATGGCTCGGTTGAGGCCGTGCAGCGCTGCCACGTCAGCGACCGTCCCCAAAGCTACAAGGTCCAGAAGAGCGAAGAGGTCGGGCTCAGGCCGTGCCTCGAACCAGCCGCGCCGGCGAAGGGCGCGCACGGTCGCGACTGCCAGAAGGAAGGCTACGCCTACCGCTGCCAGGTGCCCATGACCCGCGGCGATCACACCTTCGTCCAGCCGGTTGGGGTTGACCAGGGCCGCAGCGGGCGGGAGCTCGGCTGAGCACTTGTGGTGATCGACGACGATCACGTCCACGCCTGCGTCATGGGCCATCGCCAGCGCCTCGTGCGCCATAGCCCCGCAATCCACCGTTACGATGAGGCTGGAGCCCTCCTTTGCGATGCGCACCAGTGCCTCGCCGGAAGGGCCATATCCTTCAAGCAAGCGGTCGGGGATGTAATAGCGGGCATCGTGGCCGAGCGCTCGCAACAAGCGGATCAGAAGGGCTGCGCTCGTGGCACCATCGACGTCGTAGTCGCCATAGACCGTCACGGTCTCAGCGGTCATCACCGCCTGCGCCAGCCGCTCGGCAGCAGCATCCATGTCGCGGAATTCAGATGGGTCGGGCAGAAAAGCGCGAAGCGACGGTGTGCGATTGCGCTCCAGGTCTTCACGCGCGACACCCCGCGAAAGCAGCAATTGCGTGACGATGTCGTCCTCCAGTCCCACAGGGCCGGAGCTAAGGTCCATGTTGCCGCCCCGCCAGCGCCAGGCTTTTCCGGACAGCGAGCGTTCGATACCGAAGACGGGAAGAGACAGGGACGATGTCATGCGCGCGCCTCTATAGCACCGCTCTACAAGCGGAAAGCCTGTGGGTTCTGCGCATGCGACGGACGGATGCCCTCTCCTCGGTCCGGTGTCGTATCCTTGAGGCTGTCCAGAGGGGCAAACATGATAAAGCGTTGTGATGACACATGCCGCCAGTACCGTTCGCAGCGGTGAGTGAGACCTTGCTCGCCGTCGTCTGGCACAGCCGAACCGGTGCGGCAGCCGCTATGGCGGCTGCGGTGGCGGAAGGAGCTGGAGCGGACTGCCGCCTGCTGAAAGCTGAATCGGCACGGCCCAGCGAACTGCTCGCCGCAAAAGGTTATGTTTTCGTCTGTCCGGAAAACCTGGCGTCCATGTCGGGGATGATGAAGGAGATGTTCGATCGCAGCTACTATCCGCTGCTCGGGCGCATCGAAGGGCGCCCCTACGCAACGGCGATCGCTGCGGGATCCGACGGCCATGGCGCACAGGCGCAGATCGACCGGATCGTGACGGGCTGGCGTTTACGGCGGGTGGCAGAGCCGCTCATCGTGAATTTCGGAGTACAGGCACCCGAAGCGATCCTCGCTCCGAAAGTCCTTCCTGAAGCTTCGGCGGACGCTTGCCGCGAACTGGGGGCTGCCATGGCCGAGGGGCTGCGTTTGGGCATCTTCTGAATGTCTCGACGAACCTGGCCGGTAAGGGCATGGGTGGCCCCTTAAACCTATGAAAGCAGGCATGGACATGAGCGACGTGGAGCGACGGGCAGGCACAGGGTTCGCGTTGCTCTTCAGGCGAGATGAGAGGCCGGATGCGTCGGCTATTCTGGCTGCACTCGATAAGTGCCAGACACCGGCCCAGTCGGCGCATGTCGATACCGGTGCAGGCGTTGCGGAAGTCGTCGCCAGAGGGCTCACGTTCGACGTTGACGGCTTGGCTCCTGCGGTGCGGTGCGAGATACCGACACCAGAAAGCTCCCACGGCTTCGCTGACCTCGCCGGGCTCGATGGACTGGAACCGGTGCGGCTTTACCCCGGTCATCACCTCTCGGGTGGACTGGCGCTGCCCCCGGTGGTGCGCACGATGGCCGCTCTTGCCGCGGAACTGAGCACCGTTCTGCCAGTCGTTGCAATCGTCTGGTTACCCGCGAACACCGCCACTGAGACGGGGGTCTTTGCCCACACGGTCCTGGCTTGGCTGGCCGGCGGCGCCTTTCCCGCTCACAGCTTCACGGCGCTTTCTGCGCTTGCTGACGGAACCGTTGTTAGCCGGGGGCTGGCGCATTTCGTGCAGCAGGAGATCTCCGTCTCTAACCGTCCCTCAAGCAAACCGGAGGCGACGCTCAGACTTGCGGCGCATGTGGTTGATCGTCTGGTTCAGGAAGGACGCATTGAAATGGCCACGCAACTCCAGATCCGCGGCGAAACGTTCTGCGCCGAGCCTGCGCAACAGGGTACGCGGGTTCTGGTCTGGCCCGCAAGCTGACCAGCGTTCGTCGGCCTGACGGGTGTTCGTCGGCCTGACGGGCGTTCGTCGGCCTGACAGGCGCTCGTCAGGCGGACTGCTTGGCGCCAGTACGCTCGGCGAGGTCTGCAATTGCACGTTCGTATTGCAGCGCCAGCCCATCGACACGCGCACTCACGGGCTCGACTGTGCGAATGGCTCCGATGCCCTGGCCAGCGCCCCAAATGTCCCGCCATGCCTTGGCGTCCATGTTCCCGCCAGATCCGAAGTTCATGATGCTGGGGTCGCCCTGAGGCAGGTTGTCCGGGTCCATGCCCGCTGCGGCAATGGAGGCGCGCAAGTAATTCCCGTGGACGCCGGTGAAGAGGTTAGAATTGACGATGTCGGAGGCTCGCCCATCGACGATCGCCTGCTTGTACCCTTCGACCGCATTTGCCTCAGGTGTGGCGATCCAGGGCGTGCCGACATAAGCGAAGTCAGCACCCATGGCCTGGGCCGCCAGGATGGAGCGTCCGCAGGCGATTGCGCCAGACAGCGCAACGAGGCCGTCGAACCAACTGCGGATCTCCTGCATCAGGGCGAAAGGCGATTGTACGCCGGCGTGCCCTCCTGCTCCAGCAGCGACGGCAATCAGGCCGTCGGCGCCCTTTTCGATGGCCTTGCGGGCGAAGGCGTCATCAATGACGTCGTGCAGGACGATACCGCCCCATTCATGAACCGCTGCGTTCACATCGGGCCGAGCGCCAAGTGACGTAATGATCATTGGGACGCGCCATTTGCGGCAAGTCTCCAGATCCTGCTCCAGCCGCGTGTTGGTCTTATGAACGATCAGATTAACGGCAAACGGAACGGCAGAGCCCTGCGTGCCCTCGCTGATCTCGTGCAGCCACTCGTCCAATTGGCTAGCGGGGCGGGCATTCAGCGCTGGAAAGCTGCCCACGATCCCGGACTTTACCTGGGCGATCACCAGCGCGGGGTTCGAAACGATGAACATGGGGGCGGCGATTACCGGCAGTCGCAGAGCTTCGAATGGCGCGGGAAGGGGCATCGGCAAGTCCGTTTAATCGAGCGGTTAAATTGGGGCATAGTGCCACAAGCCGGTTCTGTCGAGCCAGCACATCCGCCGTGGCGTTGCTGTCCTTGCTCTATGCAAACGGGGATGACCTGCTATGCGCGATGTAATAGACACTGCTGTCGATTAGTTAGTCTGCGAAAGGGAGAATGCATGGCAACCGCCCCCACGACGCTCGATACGTCGGACATTGATCAATACCTCGGCAAGACCATGGACTTCTCGCCCCTGCGCGAGCCCATTGGCAACAACGACATCCGCCGCTGGGTGCACGCGATGCACTATCCCAACCTGCTGCATTTCGACCCGAAGTACGCCTCGGAGAGCCGCTACGGTAAGCTGGTTGCGCCGCAGAGCTTCGCAATCGCAACGGACGACGGCCACGGTGCCGCACCTGCCTGCGTCGGCTGCATTCCCGGCTCGCACCTGCTGTTCGGCGGAGATGAATGGTGGTTCTATGACACCAAGGTGGTGGCCGGAGATATCCTCACCAACACCCGCATCCCCTTCGACTACACGCTGAAGCAGACGGGTCTCGGCCCCACGGTATTCCAGCGCGGCGATAACAACTACGCCAACCAGAACGGCGAGCCGATTGCCAAGCAGCGCTCGACCTCGATGCGCTATTCGGCTGCGACCGGCGGCGAGAAGGTCAACGAAGCCGACTTCGAAGAGCCGAGTTGGAGCGATGAGGAACTCGCCGCGCTTGAGGACCGCAAGTTCGCCTGGGTGCAGATGCTCCATGACCTCGGTCACAAGGAGCGCTGGTGGGATGACGTGAACGTCGGCGACGAGCTGCCCGAGCGCGTCTTCGGCCCGCACTCGATTGCCAGCTTCACCACTGAATGGCGCGCGTTCCTGATGAACACCTGGGGTGCTCTGAGCTTCCGCAAGAACGACTTGGAGGCACTCGGCTTCACCAAGGAGATGGCCGGGTACGAGAACGATCCGGACATGATGCTGATCAATCCGGAACTGACTGACGGCGCGTACTACGGCCCGTCGCGCGGGCACTTGTTCCCCAAGTACGCCCGCCGCATCGGCATGCCGCGCGGCTACGGCTACGGCGCGTCCATGGGCAGCTGGGTGACCGACTTCCTTTCGGGCTGGGCCGGCGAGCATGGCATGGTTGTTCACTCGATCGCGAACTATCGCGGTCCGGCTCTCACCGGTGACGTGACGATCCAGACTGCCGAAGTCGTCGACAAGACCGTTGACGAGGAAGGACGCCACCTCGTGCACGTGAAGCATAAGATGGTGAACCAGCGCGGCGTGACGATGTGCAACGGTACGGCTGAGATCAAGCTGCCGAAGAAGGCGGGGTAACTCGTCTTCCTCTGGAAGGTAAAGCGGGGCGAGGTCCAGAAGGACGTCGCCCCGTTCCTTGTTTGGCGGCTACGCGTCTCTGCTTGAGAGAGGCAAGCTGACCAGACGCTTTGGTAAACGCAGCCAATCGCGCGAGCCACGCTGCGGATGAGAGAGACCGAAGTCGCTCTCGCCGTTTCTAGGCGGCGTTGGCAGCGCTCAAGACGGCACGCACGCTGGCCGTCGCGACATCCTCGTCGATGCCGACACCCCAGACAGTGCGCCCATCCGCCAGCACGCATTCCACGTAAGCCGCGGCACGGGCCTCCGAGCTGTGGCCCATCGAGTGCTCCGCATAGTCACGCACTTCCAGGTTCACGCCGAAGCTGTCCTTGAGCGTTGCGACTACGGATGAGATCAGGCCATTGCCGCGACCCGAGACGGTGCGTTCCCGTCCGTCTACGCCAATCTTGCCCGAGAACATGCGGGTGCCGTCGGCAGCCTTGGCCTCGTCCCAATCGATCAACTGGTAGTGCTGCGGATCATCGAGGCGATAAGTGCGGCGGAAGACATCCCAAATGTCGCCTGCCTGCAGTTCGCGGCCGAGTTCATCAGCCAGTTCCTGTACGTGGCGCGAGAAGTGCGCCTGCATGCGCTTGGGCAGCTTCAGGCCCTGGTCCTGTTCGATTACCCAGGCGAAGCCGCCCTTGCCGGACTGCGAGTTGACGCGGATTACCGCTTCGTAGCTGCGGCCCAGGTCCGCCGGATCGATCGGCAGGTAAGGCACGGACCAGATCTGGTCGTTGCGCTTCTCCTGCGCCGCAAAGCCCTTCTTGATGGCGTCCTGATGGCTTCCGGAGAACGCGGTGAATACGAGTTCGCCGCCGTAGGGGTGGCGCTCTGCGACCTTGAGCTGGTTGCAATATTCGACTGTCTGGATCACCTCATCGATGTCCGAGAAATCCAGCTCGGGATCGACGCCTTGCGTGTAGAGGTTGAGCGCGACGGTCACGAGGCAGCAGTTGCCGGTGCGCTCTCCGTTGCCGAACAGGCAACCCTCCACGCGATCCGCGCCGGCCATGAGGCCCAGCTCAGCCGCTGCCACGCCGGTGCCCCGGTCGTTGTGCGTGTGCAGGCTCACGACCGCGCTCTCGCGGTTAGGCAGGTTGCGGCAAAAGTATTCGATCTGGTCTGCGTAGATGTTGGGCGTCGCCGCTTCGACTGTCGCAGGCAGGTTGAGGATGATCGGGTTTTCAGGCGTAGGCTGCAGAATCGCCATGACCGCCTCGCAGCACTCGATCGAGAAATCGAGTTCGGCGGTGGAGAAGGTTTCAGGACTGTACTCGAAGTGCCACTTCGTCTGCGGGTACTTCGCAGCCTGGTCGCGCAGCACCTTGGCGCCGTTTTCAGCAATGGCCCGGATCTCGGGCTTTTCCATGCCGAAAACGACCTGCCGCCAGAGCGGGGACACGGCGTTGTAGAGGTGAACGATGGCGGCGTGCACCCCGGCGAGGCTTTCGAAGGATCGCTCGATCAGGTCCTGACGCGATTGGGTGAGTACCTGAACCAGCACGTCTTCGGGGATGCGATCGCCGTCGACCAGTCCGCGGATGAAATCGAACTCGGTCGCACCCGCGCTTGGGAAGCCAACTTCAATCTCTTTGAGTCCAACTTTGAGCAGCAGGTCGAAGAAGCGCGTCTTCTTCTCTGCGCCCATCGGATCGATCAAAGCTTGGTTGCCGTCGCGGAGATCGGTTGAAAGCCAGCGCGGGGCTTTATCGATGACGCGGCCGGGCCATTGGCGATCTGGCAGGGCGATTTGCGGGAACGGACGGTACTTGACCGAGGGATCTTTCAGCATGGTCATGGCGAAAACTCGCTTGGGAGAGTGCGGCTTGCGGTGCGGAGTCTATGTCCCTTGAGCGCCGTTTCGCGCCCGAGATCGACGCGTCAACTCACGCCCAAGGGCGAGTAAGTCGCAGGGTAAGGCCAAGCCGAATGCTCATGTTCCCGCTATGGGCATTGCGCGCGCGGATGTAAAGAGTGCAGCCAAGCATTGCGTGCCGGCCATTCAGTTGAGGACTGCGCTCCGGTGGAGCGCAGTCCGGTTTATGTCAGACGCAACGCAAACGATCAATGCGCCCATCCGCGTTGGTGTGAATGGTGAGTCGGTCCTCGCGATAGTCCATCGTCATCGCATCATTGGGGCCAACGACGCGGACAGCTTGGGCTCCTGACTCCATTTTCATTTTCGCAAGAACGGACTCGCTTGGGATCATGCCAATGTAGCTGGACAGCTTGTCCGCGCCACATGACTTCAGCGCCTCAGACGGTGCCGGTGGAGTGGCTGCGTCCGGGCGCACTTCACCGGTGGGCGTGCAGCCGGCAAGCGCAGCTGCGGCGAGAACGCTCGCAATCGAGAAGCTGTGTCGTGTCATCACTTTTTCGTGAACGCCGCAGCAATCTTCAGTTCGACTTCGTCGCCCAGCATCGGGACCATTGTGTCCAGGCCAAAGTCACTGCGTTTGATCATGGTCTCAGCCTCGAAGCCTACGTTCTCCGATCCACCCATTTGCGCGGGCAGTTTCCCTGCGCCGTAGAACTCGACGTCGAGCGTCACTGGCTTCGTGACGCCGTTGAGCGTCAAGTTGCCCGTGACGTCGGCTTCGCCCTCTCCGGTCGGTCGAACCGAGGTGGACACGAACGTGGCGGGTGCGGGGGAGGGGCCGAAGAAGTCGGGCTTGGCGCCCGCGTCCTTGGGCGCGCGTAGCAGGTGGTCGGTGAGGCCCGCGCTTGCGGTTGTGACCTTGGCAATCGGGATGCTCACGGAAACCTTGGCGTTCTGTGGCGCCTGGGGATCGAGCTGGAGCGTGCCGGTAACGTCTCCGAACAGTCCGTAGTAAGGTGAGAAGCCGAGGTGGTCGATTTCCCACGCAACCAGCGTGTGCGCCGGATCGACCTGGTAAGTGCCGCCGGTAATCTGCGTGGCGTCACGCTTTCCTGGAGGTGAGCTGGGCGCCCCTTGTGCCCAGATGGGCGCTGTGGCGACGAGCGCGAGCGCAGTTGCGGATGCGAGATAGCGGCGCATGAAAAATCCTCCCGGGAAGCGAACCTGCTTGCAACTTGCTGCCCGGGAGGATGTTCCATGTCAAAGCGTTTCCTTACGCTCGCCCGACGGCCTAAGCTGCCGGGCGAGCGCTGCGCTTCTTAGTTCTTCGCCTTGTCGACGAGTGCGTTCTTGGCGATCCAAGGCATCATGCCGCGCAGCTTGGCGCCGGTTTCCTCGATCTGGTGGCGCTGGGCAGCCTTGCGCGCTGCCTTGAGCTCTGGCTGGCCGGCGCGGTTGTCCGATACGAAGGCCTTCACGAAGCGGCCCGACTGAATGTCAGCCAGGACGCGCTTCATTTCCTTCTTGGTCTCTTCGGTGATGATGCGCGGCCCGACCGTGATATCGCCGTACTCCGCAGTGTTGGAGATCGAGTAGCGCATGTTGGCGATGCCACCCTCGTACATGAGGTCGACGATCAGCTTTAGCTCGTGCAGGCACTCAAAGTAGGCCATCTCGGGAGCGTAGCCCGCCTCGACCAGCGTCTCGAAACCGGCCTGGACCAGCGCGGTGGCGCCGCCGCAGAGCACCGCCTGCTCGCCGAACAGGTCGGTTTCGCACTCTTCGCGGAAGTTGGTCTCAATGATGCCGGAGCGGCCGCCGCCGACGCCGGAAGCGTAGGCGAGGCAGAGGTCGTGTGCGTTGCCGGTGGCATCCTGCGCCACTGCGATGAGGCAGGGCACGCCGCCGCCACGCTGGTATTCGGAGCGCACGGTGTGGCCGGGGCCCTTGGGGGCGATCATGATCACGTCAATGTCGGCGCGGGGCTCGATCAGACCGAAGTGGATGTTGAGGCCATGCGCGAAGGCGAGGGCGGCGCCCGGCTTCATGTTGGCGTGCAGATCGTCGGCGTAGATGGCCGCCTGATGCTCGTCGGGCGCCAGGATCATGAGGATGTCGGCCCACTTGGCGGCCTCGGCGTTGGACAGCACCTTGAAGCCGGCGCTCTCAGCCTTCTTGGCCGTAGCCGAGCCCTCACGAAGCGCGATGGCCACTTCCTTGACGCCGCTGTCGCGCAGATTCTGTGCATGAGCATGGCCCTGGCTGCCATAGCCTAGCACCGCAATCTTCTTGCCGGTGATCAGGTTGATGTCCGCATCGGCGTCGTAATAGACCTTCATCATTCGATCCTTCTGCTCCGTCGGCCCATCCATGCGGACAACGACGAGGGGTGATTGTGGGAAATAATCAGGCTTCGCTGGCGCCGCGGATCATACCCACGATGCCGGTGCGCCCCACCTCTACGAGGCCGAGCTCGCGCATCAGCGCCACGAAGCTGTCGATCTTGTCGGGAGCGCCAGTGAGTTCGAAAACGAAGCTCTCCGTCGTGGTATCGACCGGGCGAGCGCGGAAAATCTCAGCCACGCGCAGCGCCTCGACGCGCTTCTCTCCGGTGCCGGCTACCTTGATCAGCGCCAGTTCCCGCTCCACATACGGGCCGTTCTCCGTAAGGTCGACGACCTTGTGAACCGGCACGAGGCGCTCGAGCTGATGGCGGATCTGGTCGACGACGTTCTGCGGACCGTGCGTAACGATGGTGATCCGGCTCACCGCATGATTGTCGGTGATATCGGCCACGGTCAGGCTGTCGATGTTATAGCCCCGAGCGGTGAACATGCCGGCGATGCGAGCCAGAATGCCCGCTTCGTTGTCGACGGTCACAGTCAGGACGTGCCGCTCCTCGGCGGCCCTTGTGATTTTCATGGTTCGGTTGTCCTCAGACCAGCGCTTTGGCTTCGTCATCCATCGTGCCGGCCACCACGTCGCCATGGAGCAGCATCTCGGTGTGCGCCGCCCCACTCGGGATCATAGGGAAGCAGTTGGTATCCTTGGCGACCAGACAATCGACGATGACCGGACCATCGTAATCGATCATCGCCTGGATGCCGGCATCGAGCTGGCTTTCATCCTCGATGCGAATGCCCTTCCAACCGTAAGCCTCTGCCAGCTTCACGAAGTCGGGAAGACTGTCGGAGTACGAGTTCGAGAACCGGCTTTCGTAAGTCAGCTCCTGCCACTGGCGAACCATGCCCATCCACTCGTTGTTGAGGATGAACACCTTGACCGGCAGGCGGTATTGCGTGGCGGTGCCCATCTCCTGGATGTTCATCTGGATCGAGGCGTCGCCGGCAATGTCGACCACGAGCTTGCCGGGGTTGCCACACTGCGCGCCGATCGCGGCGGGAAGGCCGTAACCCATCGTGCCGAGACCACCCGAGGTGAGCCAGCGGTTGGGCGAGAAGAAGTGGAAGTGCTGTGCCGCCCACATCTGATGCTGCCCGACTTCGGTCGAGATGATCGGATCGAGGTGCCGGGTCAGTTCGAACAGACGCTGCACGGCGAACTGCGGCGCGATCGCCAGTTCGGACCGAGGATAGGACAGGCTCTTGCGCAGGCGCCATTCGTCCACACGGGCCTTCCAGGCGCTCATATCGCGACCCTTGCGGCTGCCCCACTCCGTCAGGATCTGATCGAGGATCCGGGCGCAATCACCGACAAGAGGCAGGTCGACAGCCACCGTCTTGTTGATCGACGACCGGTCGATGTCGATGTGGATCTTCTTTGAGTTCGGCGCGAAAGCATCGAGACGGCCGGTGACCCGGTCATCGAAACGTGCGCCGACGCAGATGATCAGGTCCGCCTCATTCATCGCCATGTTGGCTTCGTACGTGCCGTGCATGCCCAGCATGCCGAGCCAGTCCGCACTATCGGCCGGGAAGGCGCCCAGACCCATGAGCGTGGAGGTGACGGGGGCGTCGAGCTTGGCCTGCAACTCCCGCAGCAGCGCCGAGGCGCGTGGACCGGAGTTGATCACGCCGCCGCCGGTATAAAGCACCGGGCGTTCAGCCGCGGCAATCATTTCCACGGCTTGGGCAATCTCGTCCGCCGGGGCCTGCTCGCAGGGACTGTAGCGGTTGCGACGCTGAGGAGCGCCTTCGTGCCAGAGAGCCGAGGCGATCTGGACGTCCTTGGGAATGTCGATCAGCACGGGGCCGGGGCGACCGCTGGTGGCGATCTGAAAGGCTTCGTCGATGGTCGCCGCAAGCTCGGCCGGATCACGCACCAGATAGTTGTGCTTGGTGCAGTGACGCGACATGCCGATGGTGTCGGCTTCCTGAAAGGCGTCAGACCCAATCAGGCCGGTCGGAACCTGGCCGGTGATGACCACAAGCGGAATCGAATCGAGAAAAGCGTCGGCCACGCCCGTCATCGCGTTGGTCGCGCCCGGACCCGAGGTGACGAGAACCACACCCGGCTTTCCGGTGGAGCGTGCGTATCCTTCCGCCGCGTGAGCCGCTCCGGCCTCGTGGCGTACAAGAATGTGCCGAATGCGCTCGTCGTCGAACAATGCATCGTAAATCGGAAGCACCGCACCGCCTGGATAGCCGAATACAAATTCGACTCCCTGTCGCACGAGACTTTCGACCAGGATGTTCGCGCCGCTGCGCTCTTCGGTCACAACACGTTCCTTACTGTTGCGGCGCACGCCGATTGTGCGCCTTGGCCGCCGGAAGGCTAAGGTGGCTCTTAATAAAAGGAACCCGGCACCACAATGGCGGGCCGGGCTCGAAGTGTGGCGCTGCCGCGAGTTCAGCTGCAGCACGCCAGGGCCGCCTAAAAGACTAAAAATGTCAGGTCAAGCCAAAGGTGCGCAATATTATTATATGAAGGTCGTTTGAGGTGTAATTCGAAGCCATGATCCGCGACCATTCTGGCGGAGGCTGATGCCTGAGCCAGGTGAATTGACGCTTCGCATAATTGCGAGTGGCCTGCGCGCCGCGCCGTCGCGCCTCCTCAAGGGGGATTTCTCGGCGCAGGAATGCGGCTAGCTCAGGCACTCCTATGGCTCGCATCACCGGCAAGTCAGGATCGAGTTGCCGCTCTAGCAAACGGCTGACTTCCTCTATCGCGCCATGCTCGATCATCCGGGTAAACCGCGCGTCGCAGCGGCCGTAGAGCGCCTCTCTCTCAGGCAGGAGAATAGCAGCCCGGAGGCTTATCCGGTCGCCAATTCCGCCCTCCATGCGCGCCTGCCATGCTGTGAGCGACCGACCGGTGGAGCGGATGACTTCCAGCGCCCGAGCTACGCGAGTCGCGTCCGCGGGTGCGAGGCGCGCGGCGCGCTCGGGATCTTCCTTGCACAATGCTGCATATGCCGCTGCGACCGGGAGGGCACGCACCTCGCTGCGCACGGTCTCGTCTATGGGGGGGACGGGCGCGATCCCATCCAGCAGAGTCCGGATGTAAAGACCGGTGCCGCCGACTAGCACCGGCACTCCGTCCTGACTGTGCACGGCTTCGATCTCTGCTCGCGCGGCAGCAGCCCAGTTGGCGGCCGAACACCCCTGGGCGCCGTCCCAGGTGCCGAAGAGGCGGTGTTCGATCCCACCCATCTCCTCCACGGACGGGCGGGCGCTCAGCACGGCAAGGTCGCTGTAGACCTGCGCACTATCGGCATTGATCACCACCGCGCGCTTGCCCCGTGCCTCGATCGCCTGGGCCAGCGCGACTGCACAATCGCTCTTGCCGCTGGCGGTCGGCCCTGCGATGAGCGCCAGCGGTGGCCGGGCAGGGTCCGGCCTAAGGAACCAGTCAGAGGAATTCGTATTGCTCATCGCCCGGCTGATAGCAGACCCGGACGGCCTGTCCGCAAGGATCGACGCCGCGCGCGCTGACCTCGAAGCGCGTGGCATTCGTCTGGCCGGCATCGCCATGCTCGACCACTGCGGGGAGACGGTGGAAATGACCTCGCCCGATGATGACGCTGCGGTCATGCTCGAGGTGCTGGACGCGCATCTGGCACCTGCCGACATTCTGGTGTCGAATGATGACATTCAGGTCCCGCGCGTGTTCGTGTCGGACATGGATTCGACCATGATCGGTCAGGAATGCATCGACGAACTCGCGGACTTCGCCGGCCTCAAGGACAAGGTAGCTGCGATCACTGAGCGGGCGATGCAGGGTGAACTCGACTTCGAGGCGGCGTTGCGGGAGCGAGTCCGGCTACTCAGCGACCTGCCTGAGAGTGCCATCACCGAATGCCTCACGAGCCGGATCAAGCCGATGGAGGGTGCGAAAACTCTCGTCGCAACGCTGAAGGCACGTGGGTGCCGCACCGTGCTGGTCACCGGCGGCTTTCACCATTTCGCTGATCCGGTCGCCGAGTTGCTCGGTTTCGATCTCGTGGTAGGCAATCGCCTCGAGGTATCATCGGGCAAGCTGAGCGGCGGCTTGGTCGGTGACATCGTGGACAGTGCCGTGAAGAAAGCGACGCTTCTCGCCGAGGCCGAGGCGCTGGGCGAGGGCGTTGTGACGCTGGCCATCGGGGATGGTGCCAACGACATCCCGATGATCGAGGCGGCGACTTACGGTTTCGCCTACCATGCCAAGCCCAAGGCGCGAGCAGCAGCGAATGGCCGGATCGATCGTGGGGATCTGAGCAAGGTGCTCAAGCTGCTCGGCATTCCCATGCGGGACTGGACGAACTGATCAAGCCGCTCATGCCGCTGATACTTTGCCGACTCTGCCGCGCGGCGCCAGCTTACACTTAACCCTATGAGATCGTGCGCCATCCTGGTCCGGGATGGCGCACGATCTAGCTTCAGGCGTCCATCCAGTCGCGGAAGAACGCTTCGTGAGCTTCACGCAGCACGCCGAGTTCAGTGCTGCTCTCTCCCCGGGTACTCCGGAAGGTCAGCGTCTGCCCTTGCGTTTCACCCAAGGCCACGCCGACAAGTCCGGCGCTTTCCACGACTTTCAGCACACTGGCGGGATCGCTGGTGGTCACGATATAGCGCGCCTGGTCCTCGCCGAACCAGAATGCCGGCTCACTCACCGTGTCTTCTGGTGCCGCAACAGCGAAGCCGATGTTCCCGGCTAGCGCCATTTCGGCCAGAGCCACGGCGATGCCGCCATCCGAGCAATCATGTACGGCGGTGACCTGGCTGTCAGCGATCAAGCCGCGCACGGTATCGCCGGCAAGCCGCTCCAAGGACAGTCCAACCGGCGGCGGCGGCCCTTCTTCGCGCCCCAAGACCTCGCGTAGCCACAGCGACTGACCCAAGTGCCCGCTCTCGCCCCCTATAAGGACGATAGTTTCCCCCACTACCTTGAACGCAACCGTGGCCATACCATCGTGGTCGTCCAGCAAGCCAACGCCGCCGATCGCGGGAGTGGGCAGGATCGCAGAGCCACCTCCCGTGGCCTTGCTCTCATTGTAGAGTGAGACATTGCCCGAAACGATTGGATAGTCGAGCGCGCGGCACGCATCGCCCATGCCATGCAGTGCGTGCACGATCTGCGCCATGATTTCCGGACGCTGGGGATTGGCAAAGTTCAGGCAATTGGTGATGGCCAGCGGCTTGGCGCCCACGGCGCTGATGTTGCGCCAGGTCTCGGCGACGGCCTGCATTCCGCCCTCGTAGGGATCGGCATAGACGTAGCGGGGCGTGCAGTCGGTGCTGATCGCAAGCGCCTTCTTCGTGCCGTGCACGCGCACGACCGCAGCGTCACCGCCCGGCTTCTGCAACGTATCCGCGCCCACCTGCGAATCGTACTGTTCCCAGATCCACTTGCGAGAGGCGAGGTCCGCCGTTCCCATCAGTTTCACGAGGTCGGCCGCCACGTCAGTGTTCTCCGGCACCTCAACAAGGTCCGGCACCTTCGCCCAGTCGGCGTATTCCTCGCGGCTGATGTAAGGGCGCTCGTACTCCGGCGCGTCGTCGGCCAGAGGGCCCAGGGGGATGTCGCACACGACCTCGCCGTTGAACTCGAGCACCATGTGCCCGGTATCCGTCACCTCGCCGATGACCGCGAAATCGAGTTCCCACTTGCGGAAGATGGCTTCGGCCATCGCTTCCTTGCCCGGCTTGAGCACCATGAGCATGCGCTCCTGGCTTTCGCTCAGCATCATCTCGTAAGGCGTCATGCCTTCTTCGCGGCAAGGGACCGCGTTCATGTTGAGGCGGATACCGGCGCCCCCCTTGCTCGCCATCTCGACCGAGGAAGACGTGAGGCCCGCCGCACCCATGTCCTGGATCGCGACGATGGCGTCAGTCGCCATCAGTTCCAGGCAGGCTTCAATCAGGAGCTTTTCGGTGAACGGGTCACCCACTTGCACGGTGGGGCGCTTTTCCTCGCTCTTCTCATCGAAATCGGCGCTGGCCATGGTGGCGCCGTGAATGCCGTCGCGGCCGGTCTTGGACCCGACGTACACGATCGGGTTACCCAGCCCGGTCGCGGCCGAGTAAAATATCTTGTTCTGGTCTGCGACACCCACTGTCATCGCATTGACGAGGATGTTGCCGTCGTAAGCCTTGTGGAAGTTGGTCTCGCCGCCGACCGTCGGCACGCCGACGCAGTTGCCGTAGCCGCCGATGCCGGAGATCACGCCTTGCACGAGGTGCTTCATCTTCGGGTGGTCGGGGCGCCCGAAACGCAGCGCATTCATGTTCGCCACCGGGCGTGCGCCCATCGTGAAGACGTCGCGCAGAATGCCGCCGACGCCTGTCGCTGCACCTTGGTAGGGCTCGATGTAACTCGGATGGTTGTGGCTCTCCATCTTGAAGATGGCAGCTTGCCCGTCGCCAATGTCGATCACCCCGGCGTTTTCGCCCGGGCCGCAGATTACCCACGGCGCGCTGGTCGGCAGCTTCTTGAGATGCACGCGGCTGGACTTGTACGAGCAGTGCTCCGACCACATGACTGAGAATATGCCGAGCTCAACGAGGTTTGGCTCTCGGCCTATCGCGTGCAGGACGCGATCGTATTCCTCGGGGCTGAGGCCATGCGCCGCAACGACATCGGCCGTGATTGCTTGGTTCGTGATTCCGGACATGCAGCGCGCCTTAGCGGCCCTGCACGGTTGGCGCTAGGCCCGGCGCGGGGGAACTGCCCCCTGGCCGTGCTTGACCATGGAGCCGCGCGGCGTCATTGCTGCCGGCGATGACCGAAACAAGCGTCGATATAACCGGCATGAGCTTCGAGGACGCACTTCGCGCGCTTGAGGACGTGGTGCGTGCTCTGGAGAGTGGCGACGTGCCGCTGGATGATTCGATCACGCTCTACGAACGCGGAGAGGCGCTGCGCCGTCACTGCCAGGCACGGCTGGATGCTGCGCAGGCGCGGATTGAAAAGATCGTGGCGGGTCCGGACGGGCTGCCGACGGCAACGCAACCCTTCGATGCTGCGGATCGCTGACGCGTGGCTTCGATGCATGAGGCCCATGCCATGACCTCGGGCTCTCTGCTTGTGGATGCAATGACCGCGATCGCCCGCGATGTGGATGCGGTCTTCGACGCGCTGCTGCCGGTTCCGGCAGATCCCCGGGCACGACTGGTGGAAGCCATGCGCTATGCGGCGATTGGCGGTGGCAAGCGGCTGCGTCCGCTGCTGCTTTGCGCAACCTCCGCGATGTATGGAGTGGATCGCGATGCGGCTCTTCGTGCGGGAGCAGCGGTCGAGGCGATTCACGTCTACTCTCTCATCCATGATGATCTGCCGTGCATGGACAATGACGACCTGCGCCACGGCAAGCCGACCGTGCATCTCGCGTTCGATGAGGCAACGGCCGTTCTGGCAGGTGATGCGCTGCATGACTTCGCGTTCGAAGTCCTCGCCGACCCCGCGACAAGTGCGGACCCATTTGTGCAGGTTGAGTTGGTCCGGACGCTCGGTCGCGCAAGCGGCTGCTCAGGCATGGCAGGAGGTCAGATGATGGATCTGGTTGCCGAGCAGAGCGAATTCGATTTGCCGACTGTTACGCGGCTTCAGCAGTTGAAGACCGGAGCTTTGCTCGGCGCGGCCGTGGAGCTTGGGGCGATTCTGGGGCGCGTACCTCACGAAGGCCGCACGCATCTGCGGGGCTATGCACGCGATATCGGACTTGCGTTTCAGATCGTGGACGACTTGATCGACCACGAGGGCGATGCGACTGTCGCGGGCAAGGCCGTGGGCAAGGATGCGAAGGCTGGCAAGGAGACATTCGTGTCGCTACTTGGTCCGGATCGCGCTCGTGAACAGGCCCGTCTGCTCGTGGAACAGGCGATCGCGCATCTGGCTCCGCACGGAAAGGAAGCCGACCTGCTGCGCGCCGTCGCGCGCTACATCGTCGAAAGGGATCATTGATGGCAGGTGGTGAGCGCATCGGAGTCTATCCAGGCACTTTCGACCCGATCACCTTGGGACACGCGGATATTATCCGGCGGGGCGCCAAGCTGGTGGACCGGCTGATCCTGGGCGTGACGACAAACCCGTCCAAAAACCCGATGTTTACGCCCGACGAGCGCATCGCGATGGTTGAACGCGAGGTTGCGAGCCTGGGCCTCCGCAATGTCGAGATCGTCGGCTTCAATGCGCTCCTGATGAAGTTTGCTGAAAAGCAGGGCGCCACGATGATCATCAGAGGGCTGCGCGCCGTTGCCGACTTTGAGTATGAGTATCAGATGGCCGGTATGAATCAGCAGCTCAATGCAGGGATAGAAACCGTATTCCTGATGGCTGACGTCAGCCTTCAGCCGATCGCATCCAAGCTGGTTAAGGAAATCGCCCTGTTTGGAGGTGAGATCGGGAGCTTCGTAAGCCCCGCCGTGCGTGAGGACGTGGTCGCCCGGATCGCCAAGACGGGATTGCGCGGCGACTACTGAGACTATCCGTTCATTGCCACGACAGCGGACTGCCATTATCGCGCGTGCGTCCCGCATTTCACTGAGGCGGCTCATGCATGCATGTCGCCCTATCGAGAGTTGCTGATGAAACTTCGCCTGCTTGTCCCTGCGCTGATGGGTCTGGCGCTCGCCGCTTCGCCCGCTTTTGCTCAGAGCGAAGAGCCGGTTACGCCTGCTCCGGCTCCCCTTTCACCTGTTGTCGACCTCGACCTGGCACATGAACCGGATAACGTGCTGTTGCTGGATCTGTCGAACGGCGGGCGGGTCGCCATCCGCCTGATGCCGGAGTGGGCGCCAAAGCACGTCGACCGCATCAAGGAACTGGCTCGTCAGGGATTCTACGACGGGGTTCTCTTTCATCGCGTCATCGACGGCTTCATGGCGCAGACCGGCGATCCCACGGGCACGGGGCAGGGGGGCTCTCAGCTGCCCGACCTTGCTGCAGAGTTCAACGCGATCCCGCATCTGCGGGGCATGGTCTCGATGGCGCGGACCAACGATCCGAACAGCGCGAACAGCCAGTTCTTCATTGTGTTCTATCCGCGCTTTGCCCTCGATCACAAATACACCGTCTTTGGGCGCGTGATCTCAGGCATGCAGCACGTCGACGCGATCGAGCGGGGCGAGCCGCCGGCCAATCCCACCCGTGTGCTCCAGGCTTCTTTGGCAAGCGAGAAAAAGCCTGCGCCTGCAGCGCCGGTCAGCCCGGCTGCCGCCATCAGCACAGCCCAACTCAACAACTCGAAGTCAGACTGAGGGCGCTCGCGCCTGAGAGGATGAGGTTGTGAACGTCGACCTGTTCGACTTTGACCTGCCGGCCGAGCGCATCGCCTTGCGGCCGGTGCGGCCGCGCGATGCAGCGCGTCTGCTGGTCGCTACAGGCGACGGCGCGCCGTTCGGGGACCGCCACGTCCGCGACTTGCCGCAGCTGCTGCGTCGAGGCGACGTGCTCGTATTCAACGACACGCGCGTCATACCGGCTCAGCTGGAGGGACATCGGGGCGAAGCGCGAGTCGGCGCAACATTGCACAAGCGCATAGACCTCAGGCGCTGGCAGGCCTTCATACGCAACGGCAAACGCCTGCGTGAGGGTGACTGCATCGCATTCCCATCCGAGGTCCAGGCCGTTGCGGAGCAGCGACACGAGGATGGCAGCTGGACCCTGGCGTTCTCTGGCGAGGAACCAGTGGAGGTGCTGCTGGAACGTGCCGGACAGATGCCTCTGCCTCCCTACATCGCCGGCAAGCGGCCGACGGACGCTGCGGATCGCGAGGATTACCAGACCATGTTTGCGCGGCAGGATGGCGCTGTCGCCGCACCCACCGCGTCGCTACACTTTACCCCGGACCTCGTTGCCGCCCTTGATGCAGCGGGCGTTGCAAGAGAAACGCTGACCCTTCACGTGGGCGCGGGCACCTTTCTGCCGGTGAAGGCGCAGGACACTGCCGAGCACCGCATGCACGCCGAATGGGGACGTATCGATGCGGAAACCGCGGATCGCCTCAACGCAGCAAGAGGTGCGGGCGGTCGGCTGATCGCAGTGGGCACCACCAGCCTTCGTCTTCTCGAAAGCGCGGCGGGAGAGGACGGCGTGATCCGTGCCTTCGAGGGAGACACCTCGATCTTCATCACGCCGGGTTATCGCTTCCGCGCGGTGGACGGCTTGATGACCAACTTCCATCTTCCGCGCTCGACGCTCTTTATGCTGGTTTCTGCTCTCATGGGGCTGGAGCGTATGAAGGCTGTCTATGCCTATGCCGTAGGGAATGACTACCGGTTCTATTCCTACGGAGACTCGTCACTCCTGCTGCCCTGATCTCTTGGCCCCTGTCAGTGCCATTGCGTGCCCACACGGGCGATAGACTTGGCACATGCGCCGCAGACGTACATCTATGCGGCGATGCAACCAATTCTCGAGATTCGCGGCCTTACCAAAACCTACAAGGGTGGCTTTACGGCGCTCAAGGGCGTCGACCTTACGATTCGCAAAGGTGAAATCTTCGCTCTGCTAGGGCCGAACGGCGCAGGGAAGACGACCCTGATTGGCGCTGTTTGCGGACTGGTGAGACCAAGCGGCGGCACGATCCGGGTCTTCGGAGAGGATATGCAGGCGAACTGGCGCTCCCTGCGCGCGCGGATCGGCCTTGTGCCCCAGGAGCTCGCGACTGACATGTTCGAGCCTGTGCTGCGGGCCGTCAGCCACTCGCGCGGCCTGTTCGGACTTCGCCCCGATCCGGGCCGCATCGAAGGGATCCTCAAGTCCCTGTCACTCTGGGAAAAGCGCGATGAGCAGATCCGCGCTCTATCGGGGGGCATGAAGCGGCGCGTTCTGATCGCCAAGGCCATGGCACACGAGCCGCAGCTGCTGTTTCTGGACGAGCCGACCGCTGGCGTGGACGTCGAACTGCGCCGCGACATGTGGAAGCAGATCGCGGACATGCGTGATCGCGGAACCACGGTGATTCTCACCACTCACTACATCGAGGAAGCCGAGGAGATGGCGGACCGCGTCGGGATTATCCGGCAGGGCGAAATCGTCATGGTCGACGAAAAGGAGGCGATGATGAGGCGCCTCGGGCGGACCGAAGCCCATATCACACTCAGGGAGCCCCTGCTTGTGGTGCCAGAGAGCCTCTCAAGGTTTCCGTTGACCCTCGGTAGCGAGCGGACGGTGCTGACTTATCGGGGCGGTGATGGCTCGGGCCAGGGCAAGGCCGATGTGGCCGAGATCACCAAGGCCCTGACGCTCGCCGGCATCGATTACATCGCTATCGATCAACATGAATCCAGCCTCGAGGACATCTTCGTCGATCTGGTCGAAGGCCGCGTTGCAGGAGCAGGGGCATGAGCTTGTTTAACGGCCGCAGCGCCTGGACTATCTACAAGCAGGAACTGCTGCGCGCCTTCAGGACCGCGATGCAATCCATTCTCGCGCCGGTCCTGACGACCTCGTTGTACTTTGTTGTCTTCGGCGCTGCGATCGGTGGCCAGATGGAAGGCGGCATGAGCGGTGTGAACTACGGCGCGTTCATCGTGCCGGGCCTGCTTCTGCTCACTTTGCTGGGCGAAAGCACAAGCAACGCCAGCTTCGGCATATACATGCCGCGATTTACCGGGGCGATCTACGAGTTGCTTTCGGCTCCTGTCGGGGTCGCCGAAACACTGGCGGGGTTCGTCGGAGCCGCGGCTACCAAATCCTTGATCCTGGCCGCGATCATCCTGGGAACGGCGACGCTGTTCGTCGACTACACAATAGCGCATCCCATCTACGCACTGGGGTACATCATTCTGGTGTCTGCCAGCTTCTCGCTATTCGGCTTCATTCTAGGGATCTGGGCAGACAGCTTTGAGAAACTGTCGATCGTGCCCATGCTCATCCTGATGCCGCTGACCTTCCTGGGCGGGACGTTCTACTCGATCGACATGCTGCCAGAGCCGTGGCGTACGGTCGCGCTCGCAAATCCAGTCGTCTACCTGGTCAACGGTCTGCGCTGGACATTCTACGGCACCTCAGATGTTTCGATCTGGCTCTCGCTTGGGCTTACGCTGGCGTTCCTCGCGCTTTGCGTGGGAGTGATCGCGTTCATATTCCGCACCGGCTGGCGCCTCAGGAGCTAAGCAGCTAAGAGCGCGGCGCATGTTCGCCCGCACCGCTTTTCTGACTTGTATTCTCGCTGCCACAGCGCAGCCAGCGCGTGCCGAATTACCCGGTCCGGTGCGAGCGATGCTGGAAGCTGCGATGCAGTCGGGCGATCCCAAGGCGGTCGACGCGGTGGTCAAGGCGGCGAAGGAGACGCAGCCGCAGGACAGCGCCGAAATCGACGCCATGAAGCAGAAGTTCGACGATACGCACAAACTTGTGGTCGCGGAGAAGGCGGACCACGAGCGTGAACGCATACTCGCTTCCGGACCGTTGGACCTATGGAGTGGCGAAGGCGAAATAGGTGCCTTCCGCACGACCGGAAATACCCGGAACATCGGCGTGTCCGCTGGGCTGAAGCTTGACCGTGAAGGGGTCTATTGGCGGCATAAGCTGCAGTTTCAGGCGGACTATCAGGAATCCGATGGTGCGGTGACGCGCGAGCAGTACATGGCGGCGTACAGTCCGCGGTATACGCTGAACGACCGCTTCTACGTCTATGGCTTGGCGCAGTTCGAGCAGGACGAGTTTCAGGGCTACCGCAGCCGGTATTCCCTCTCTCCCGGTTTTGGTTATCGCGTGCTTGACGCAGAAGACTTGCGTCTCTCAGTGGAAGGCGGTCCGGCACTGCGTTACACGAACTTCGTTGATCAGCCCTCGCGTGAGACGGTCTCAGGGCTGGGTTCGCTCGACTTCTCGTGGCGGCCGTTGCCCATGATCCGGCTCACGCAGCAAGCCAGCGCCTATGTCGAGACGATCAACAGTTCCTTCTCCTCTACGACGGCTATCGAAGCTGGCATGATGGAGGGCCTCAAGGCGAGGATCTCGTATCGCTACGAGCATGAGACGGACCCGCCCGATGCGTCTGGCCGCACTGACACCTTGTCGCGCTTCACACTAGTTTACGGCTTCTGATCCCATGACCCGCTTCGCATTCGATATCCACGCCACCGATGGCCGCGCCCGCACTGGTGAGATTCGGATGGAGCGGGGAACTATTCGCACGCCCGCGTTCATGCCTGTGGGTACGGCCGCAACGGTGAAGGGCATGAAGCCGGAGGCAGTCCGCGCGACCGGTGCCGACATCATTCTGGGGAACACTTACCACCTGATGTTGCGGCCAGGTGCGGAGCGGGTGGCCCGCCTGGGTGGTCTGCACCGCTTTATGAACTGGTCACGGCCAATCCTGACCGATAGCGGTGGCTATCAGGTCATGAGCCTCTCTGATCTCCGGAAGATCACGGAAGAGGGCGTCACTTTCGCGAGCCATCTGGATGGTTCACGTCACCTGCTGACGCCCGAGCGTTCGATGGAGATCCAGCGCTTGCTGGATTCCGACATTGTCATGGCCTTCGACGAGTGCCCCAAGGTTGATCAAGGCCGTGATGCGATCGCACGCTCGATGGAAATGTCGATGCGCTGGGCCAGACGGAGCCGCAACGCCTTTGACTCCGGTGGCGAGCACGCCGGGCGTGCAGCCCTGTTTGGTATTCAGCAAGGCGGATTGGACGAGGAACTGCGGCGGGCCTCGGCCGAGGCTCTGGCCGAGGTCGGTTTCGACGGCTACGCCATAGGCGGCCTGGCCGTTGGCGAAGGGCAGGAGGCCATGTTTGCCACGCTCGACTTCGCACCGGCCCAGCTCCCTGCAGACCGCCCCCGCTATCTGATGGGCGTGGGGAAGCCTGACGACCTGGTGGGCGCAGTCGAGCGCGGCGTCGACATGTTCGATTGTGTGCTGCCCACGCGATCTGGCCGCAATGGGCAGGCATTTACCTGGAGTGGTCCGTTGAACTTGCGCAATGCGCGCCACGCGGAGGATCTGGGGCCAGTTGACGACCGATGCCATTGCCCGACATGCGGTACATACAGTCGAGCCTATCTCCACCATCTCATCAAGTCAGGTGAAATGCTCGGGGCGATGCTCCTGACGGAGCATAACCTGAGCTTCTATCAGCAGCTTATGCAAGCGATGCGCGCTGCCATCGCCGAAAAGCGGTTCGCCGCTTTCGTGCTGCAGTTCCGGTCGGACTACTTCGCGCGCGGTTGAGTACGTCTTGTTGATCAGACGAGCGCGCGACGGCAGATGCCTCGGCCTGGATCAGGCTGTCTGAGAGCTTGCGTCCGCCACTTCGAGCTTGGTCCCAGGGTAGGCGACGAACTGGCCGCTTCGACTGTCGAGAAAACCTGCCCCAATCACATTGGCGAAACGCTTGGCAAGGCTGAGATCGGGGTACCACTTACCCGTGCGGTGAGGTGTGATGAAACGATACTTTGACATGGCATAGTGACAACTTTGAAGGCGCCTTTTGGTTCCCATGTCGCTGTTTAGAAACAGTTTATTGCAGAATTGCTGCAAATACAAAAAGGGCGACCCGAGGGCCGCCCTTCCTTGATCTGAATGTGCTTGCGCCGATCAGCGTGAGTAGAACTCGACCACGAGGTTGGGTTCCATCTTCACCGGGTAGGGCACCTCGTCCAGCGAAGGAACGCGAACGAAGGTGATCTTGTCCGTGCCGTCCTGCGCGATGTAGTCAGGCACCTCACGCTCGGCGAGGCCCTGTGCCTCGATAACCAGCGCCATTTCCTTGGCCTTGTCGCCCAGGCTGATGACGTCGCCGACGAAGACGCGGCGGCTGGCGATGTTGCACTTCACGCCGTTCACGCGAATGTGGCCGTGCGAGACGATCTGACGGGCCGACCAGATGGTGGGCGCGAACTTGGCGCGATAGACGACCATATCCAGACGCTGCTCAAGCAGGCCGATGAGGTTCTGGCCGGTATCACCCTTCATGCGCGAGGCTTCGAAGTACGTGCGCTTGAACTGCTTCTCGGTCACGTCGCCGTAGTAGCCCTTGAGCTTCTGCTTGGCGCGCAGCTGAATGCCGTAGTCGGACAGCTTGCCCTTGCGGCGCTGACCATGCTGACCGGGGCCGTAGCTGCGGCGGTTAACCGAGCTCTTGGGGCGGCCCCAGATGTTCTCGCCCATGCGGCGGTCGAGTTTGTGCTTGGCGCTATGGCGCTTCGACATATGTCATCTCCGTATCTGCAGGCGACGCCACCGTGACGTTGCCGATATCCCGGGGTGCACCACCAGGCCTTCCTTCTTGAAAAGGAGCCTGATGCGGCCATCGCTTCACCGGGGTGCGAGGCCGAACGGACAAGCCCGCCTTTCCAGGCAGGGTCCAAGTGAACGCGCGCAATTAGCGGGACCTGAGGGAAAGTCAACCTCCTGCGTACTCTCGACGCGGAGCGGAGGCGCCGCTAGGGCGAAGGGCATGCCAGACAATCCGCTGCCTCCTGAAGCTTGCCAGACGATGGCCGACGTGCGTGCCGGGGTCGATGCGCTCGATAAGCAACTTGTCGAGATGCTCGGCACCCGCTTTGGTTACATGCGTGCGGCGGCGCGGATCAAGCCTGAGCGCACTTTGGTGCGTGACGAAGCCCGCAAGGCGCAAGTGATCGCAAATGCCCGCTCGCACGCGGAATCCGTAGACCTCCCTGGCGACGCGATTGCGACCCTGTGGGAAGGGTTGGTCGAAGCATCGATTGCTTATGAACTGACGCACTGGGACGAGCGCCGACAGCGCTAAGAAGCGGCTAGGAGCGGAGCCCCATCCTCTAGCGTTCGCGCCGGTCGCGCTCGAGAGTGCTGAGGATGCCCCGCAGTGTGCGAACTTCCAGGTGGTTCCAGGCAGGCTTCGTCAGCAGATTCCGCAAGGTCAATCGGTTCGCTTCCGCACGCGGCTCCGGCCAGAAGTAGTTCTTCGCATCAAGCATGCGTTCAAAGTGGCCGATCAGCCCCTCGAGTTCATCTTGCGGCGCCGGCGGCAGTAGATCCTCCGCAGTGGGCTGGCTTAGCCCGATCTGCTTCGACCACTCGTACGCACAGAGGATGACCGCTTGGGCGAGGTTGAGCGAGCCGAACTCCGGATTGATCGGGACGGTTAAAATCGCACGGGCAAGCGCGACATCCTCCGTTTCGAGGCCAGAACGCTCTGGTCCGAACACATAAGCGGAACGGCCGGGGGCGACGTGCACTTCGCTAGCGGCCTGCTCAGGTGTGACGACTGGCTTGGTGACCCCGCGCTTGCGCACTGTTGTTGCATAAACGTTCGCGCAATCGCTGACCGCTTCCGCAAGAGAGTCGAACACCTGTGCAGTGTCCAGCACCACGTTGGCGCCGGCTGCAGCAGGTCCTGCGGAGGGGTTGGGCCATCCGTCGCGCGGCGCGACGAGCCGCATTTCGGTAAGGCCGAAGTTGAGCATTGCGCGGGCGGCTTTGCCGATATTCTCACCAAGCTGCGGGCGCACGAGAACGATAACGGGTTTCTGTGCCATCGTCAGCTCTGGCTGATATCGCGCACGGTGCTGGCGAACGCCTCGAAGTCGCGGGCTTCGCTGAAGTCCCGGTAGACCGAGGCAAAGCGAATATAAGCGACAGAATCCAGCTGGCGGAGACCTTCCATGACCATCTCGCCGATGGCGACGGAGGACACTTCAGAGTCGCCCAGTGTCTCTACCTGGCGCTGAACGCCAGATACCAAGCGGTCGATGCGATCCCGATCCACGTTTCGCTTGCGGCAGGCGAGCGCAACCGATTGTTCGATCTTGGATCGATCAAACAACTCGCGCGAGCCATCGCTTTTCACCACGGTGATCTCGCGCAGTTGCACGCGTTCGAACGTCGTGAACCGAGCGCCGCAGCTACCGCATTGGCGTCTGCGCCGAATGGCAGTGTTGTCTTCGGTCGGTCGGCTGTCCTTGACCTGCGAATCCTCGTGGGCGCAAAAGGGACAGCGCATTCAGAACGGCTTGCTCAATCGGGACGCACCCTTTTGTAGAATTTGTAACCTGCGCCCGCGGCGAGACCAAGAGGGATGGTGACGAACGGCAGGACAATGGCAGCTGCCGCTCCTGCTGCACCCCAAAGCAGGACCGGTTTGGTGGAAGGATGGCTCATGCCATCCTGCAGCATGCCCGCCAACTCCTGCCGCGCGTCGGTCAGGAAGTCGCCATTGTCTTTAGGCGTGTTGAAATCGTCCATGCTCATAGATCCTCATAGATGGGGAACCGCTCACAAAGAGCTTCTACGCGTGCACGGACAGCTTGTTCCACCTGGCCATCGCCTTCGTCACCGTTGCGCGAAAGACCATCGACGACCTGGGCGATGAGCTGGCCGATTTCACGGAACTCATCGACACCAAACCCGCGTGTCGTGCCGGCCGGAGTGCCGAGGCGGATGCCCGACGTGACGAATGGAGACCGCTTGTCGAACGGTATGCCGTTCTTGTTGCAAGTGAGCCAGGCGCGGTCGAGGCCTTTCTCGGCCGCCTTACCGGTAACATCCTTGGCCGTAAGGTCGACGAGCATGAGGTGGTTGTCAGTTCCGCCCGAGACAATCGAAAGGCCCTGCTCCTCTACACTCGCGGCAAGGGCACGTGCATTTTCGACAATCTGGCGCGCGTAGTTCTTGAACTCGGGGCGCAGGGCGTCGGCAAAGGCAACTGCCTTCGCAGCGATCACATGAACAAGCGGCCCACCCTGCATGCCGGGGAAAACTGCGCTGTTGAACTTCTTCGCCAGATCCTCGTCGTTGGTCAGGATCACGCCCGAGCGTGGGCCCCGCAGCGACTTGTGAGTGGTCGTAGTGGCGACATGGGCATGGGGGAACGGAGAGGGGTGGGCACCGCCCGCAACCAGCCCTGAGAAGTGGCTCATGTCGACCAGCAGCCAGGCGCCCACTTCGTCGGCAATTTCGCGGAAGCGCTGGAAGTCCCAGATGCGAGAATAGGCAGTGCCGCCTGCGATGATCAGCTTGGGCTTGTTCTCGCGCGCAATGCGGGCGACCTCGTCCATGTCGATCAGGTGGTCGTCGGGCCGCACGCCATACGCGACCGGGTTGAACCACTTGCCGCTCATGTTCACCGGCGATCCGTGCGTGAGATGGCCGCCGGAGTTCAGGTCAAGACCCATGAAGGTGTCGCCCGGCTGCAGCAGGGCCAAGAACACCGCCTGGTTCATCTGACTGCCCGAGTTTGGCTGGACGTTGGCGAACTGGCAGCCGAACAGCTTCTTGGCGCGTTCGATCGCCAGCGTCTCCACCACGTCGGCATATTCACAGCCGCCGTAGTAGCGCTTGCCCGGATAACCTTCGGCATACTTGTTGGTGAAGACCGAGCCCGTCGCCTCGAGCACCGCCTTGCTGGTGATGTTTTCGCTCGCGATCAACTCGATCTTGGTTTGCTGACGCTTGAGTTCGCCCTGAACAGCGGCGAAGACTTCCGGGTCCGCTTCGGCGAGAGAGGCGGTGAAGAAGCCTGCCGAGCGGATCGGGGCATCAGTGACGGTGCTCATGCGGCGGACTCCTGGGTAGTCTGATCGGTGATCTGTGGATTGGATAGCTTGTCGACACGGGGGCCATGGCGGCCGCCGCCGAATTCGGTGGTCAGGAACGCGTCCAGGCAGGCCTTGGCCATGTCTACACCCGTCAGCCGCGCACCGAGAGCGATGGCATTCGCGTCATTATGTTCGCGCGCGAGCGCGGCGGAAAGCGGCTCAGCGACGAGCGCGCAGCGGAGTTTCGGGTGGCGGTTCACAGCAATCGAGATGCCGATGCCAGAGCCGCACAGCGCAACGCCTCGCTCTACTGCGCCGTCGGCGACTGCTTGGGCGAGTTTGTAGCCGAAATCCGGGTAGTCGACTCGGTCTGCAGTGTCGGGACCAAGATCGGTGACTTTGTGACCGAGGCTGCGCAGGTGCTCGCGGAGCTCAGCCTTGAAGTCCACAGCGGCGTGATCCGAAGCAATTGCAATGCGCATGGCGGTCGGCTGGTCCTTTGCGGGAGTCGTTTGCGCTCCCCTTAGTCCCGAGTTTGATCCGTGGCCAGCCTCGCGCTTGAGCAACTCTCATTGTGGCGCCGCTGCGACCCTTAAGGGAACCGGGCGCGCCGCCGATCTGTTGTCAAGAGCGAGAAGGAGATCCTCTATGACCGACCGCCCCAGAGATTTCGAAGGTGAAGACCGGCAGACGAATGACATCGCCCCGGAAGTGCACAATTCCGAGCAGGAAGACGAAGAGTTCCAGGCCCAGACGCTTGCTGGCGAGCGTCTAAAGGAGGGCGCTGACGACTACGGCCTGCAGGATAGCGAGAAGGTTGCCACCGGTGAGGAGGGAGACGACGTACAGGATTCCGTCGACCACATGCGCCAGATGGTCAGCAGCGGTCGCATCGACAATTCGGCTTATGCTGGCGAACCGAATGACGACGATAACGACGACACGTTCCTGCCTGCTGTGCAGCCTCAAGAACGCGCGACAACCGAAAGCGACGGTGCGCCCAGACTTCGCAAGGATCGGGATACGCCATGAGCGACTTGCCCATGAACCCGGGAGATGAAGCTCCTCCGGGGACGCCCGGAACTGGCGAGGACGTTTGCCCTCAGTGCAGTGGCAGCGGTCGTCTCGACGGTGGTGACTGCAAAAACTGTGGCGGCACCGGGAAAGTTATCAGGGGCATTGGAGGCGCCTGAAGCACTTACCCGCCAATGTAAAAAACCCCGCCGAGGCGGGGTTTTTCTTACTGGTCCAGGAACGAGCGCATTTTGCGGCTGCGGCTCGGATGCTTGAGTTTGCGCAATGCCTTCGCCTCGATCTGACGGATACGCTCGCGGGTAACGGAGAACTGCTGACCGACCTCTTCAAGAGTGTGGTCCGTGTTCATTCCGATGCCGAAGCGCATGCGCAGCACGCGCTCCTCGCGCGGGGTGAGCGAGGCAAGGACGCGGGTGACGGTTTCCTTGAGGTTCGCCTGGATCGCGGCATCCACCGGGATGATCGCGTTCTTGTCCTCGATGAAGTCGCCCAGATGGCTGTCTTCCTCGTCACCGATCGGCGTTTCGAGAGAGATCGGCTCCTTGGCGATCTTCATCACCTTGCGAACCTTCTCGAGCGGCATCGAGAGGCGCTCGGCCATCTCCTCGGGCGTGGGCTCGCGGCCCTGCTCGTGAAGGAACTGGCGGCTGGTGCGTACCAGCTTGTTGATCGTTTCGATCATGTGGACCGGGATGCGGATCGTCCGCGCCTGATCAGCGATGGAGCGAGTGATCGCCTGACGAATCCACCACGTCGCATAGGTGCTGAACTTGTAGCCCCGGCGATACTCGAACTTATCGACGGCCTTCATCAAGCCGATGTTGCCCTCCTGGATCAGGTCCAGGAATTGAAGACCGCGATTGGTGTACTTCTTGGCGATCGAGATCACGAGTCGCAGGTTCGCCTCGACCATTTCCTTCTTGGCGATGCGCGCCTCGCGCTCGCCCTTCTGGACCATGTTGACGATGCGGCGGAACTCGGGGAGCGCCATGCCGGTAGCTGCTGCGATGTCGGCAACTTCGGAGCGGATGCGCTCAACCGCGTCAGCTTCGCTTTGAGCAAAGGCTTGCCACTTCTTGTCCTTCTTGGACATCTCGGCAAGCCACGTGTCATCGAGCTCGTGCCCAACGTAAGCGGCGAGGAAGTCGGTCCGCTTGACCTTGTGACGCTCGGCAAGACGCAGCATCTGACCGCCAAGGGCGGTGAGGCGGCGATTGAATGCGTAGAGATTGTCGACGAGGAATTCGATCTTCGTCGCGTGGAATTTCACTGACTCGACCTGAGCGGTCAGATCTTCGCGCAGCTGATGGTACTGCGCTTCCTTGGCGCTGGGGAAATCAATGCCCATTCCCAGTGCTTCGAGCCGCTCCGACTGGAGCTTCTCGAACGTCTGGAACATCTCGGTAATCTGGGCGAACTTCTCCAGAGCCTCCGGCTTGAGAGCCGCTTCCATCTGCGCGAGGCTGAGAGTGTTGTCCTCTTCCTCCTCTTCGGCAGGACGCTTCGCGCGGCGCTCGATCCCGTCCTCATCCTCGTCGTCGGAGGTTGATTCTTCCTCGACGTCGTCCTCTTCCTTGTAGGACGGACCAGCGGTGGCCTCGCTGATTTCGCCGTCACCATCGCCTTCAGCGTCGTCGGACAGTGATTCGGGTGCGGGCTCCTTCGAGAGCATGGCGTCGAGATCCAGGATCTCGCGCAGCTGCATCTCGCCGTTGTTGAGAGCTTCCGACCAAAGAATGATGGCGTGGAACGTGATCGGGCTCTCGCAGAGGCCCAGGATCATCATGTCTCGCCCAGCCTCGATGCGCTTGGCGATCGCAATCTCACCCTCGCGGCTGAGGAGCTCTACCGCGCCCATCTCGCGCAGGTACATGCGCACCGGATCGTCGGTGCGTTCGATCGTCTCTTTCTTCTTGGGGTCGGCGACCTGGCGCGGGCTGGAATCGTCGCCATCCGCCTCGTCATCCGATTCACGATCGTCGTCGGCGGCCGCATCTTCGTCGTTCTCGACGATGTTGACGCCCATTTCCGAAATCGCGGCCATGATGTCCTCGATCTGATCGGTGGACATCTGATCCTGCGGCAGAGCCTCGTTCAGCTCATCATACGTGATCACGCCGCGGCGCTTGGCGCGCGCGATCAGTTTCTTGATGGACGCCTCATTGAGGTCGATCAACGGAGCATCATTGCCGTCATTGCCGATTTCGCTGCCGTTGGTGTCGTTCTTGCTCATTCTACCGCCGTTAACTCGTGCCGCGCTTCTGTAGTATATTCACGTAATGGTAAACATCAGGAGGCCGCCGCTTGCCGGGTGGCCATTTGCCTTAGACGATTGTCAAATTCCAGCTTTCTCTTGAGTAGCCGCTGCTGCTCGCCGAAGGCTTCCTCCGACAACTCGCTTTCAAACCGCGCCGTTGCCCTTGCGAGCGCGGCCTCAAGCGCCGGCCGTTCTACCAAAAGCTCTATTGCTTGCGCCAGTTCCGCCTTGGCCTGGTTCTCCTGCGCATCGGGTTGAAGAAAACCGAAACGCACGTCGGACCAAGCACCCGACCCGGGCAGTTCGATGCCTTGCCGAGCCAATATGGTTGCCACGGCCTCGCTTTCAAGCAGTGGAGCAGCGTCGCAGCAGTCCACCAATGCGGCGAATCGCGAGTCGAGTGCAGGAGTGGAGGCCAGAGCCTCTGCATGCCGTGCGATCTCGCTGGGCCACCGCAACAATCCTGACAGCACGGCAGCGGAGAGTGCATCGGTCCCGCCATCCATCGCGCGGTTCAGCCGTGCAATCGAATCCGGGTCGGAGGCAGCTTGAGCCGGATAAGAATCGCGCCCGTTTCGGCGGTTGAACTTGCGAGGGGCGCCGCGCGGCTGCTCCTGCCGGCGCGGAAAGGCGAAGGCTGAATAACGGTCGAGAAGATCGCGCCGGTACAGGTTGGCGACGTCCGGGTGACCGATCGTTTCGACATGTGCCAGGAGACGGGCCTTCAGTCCCGCCTTGGCCTCCGGCGTGGTCAGCGCGGTGGCGGCCTGCTCCGCCTCCCACAACACATCGATCAGCGGCTTTGCCTGGTCAAGCAGCGACTCCAGCGCCGCGCGCCCTTTGGATCGAAGGAGATCGTCGGGGTCGAGGCCTTCTGGCAGCCGGACAATACGTAGGGAGTGTGCGGGTTTCAGCAGAGGAAGGGCGCGCGTAAGTGCTCGCATCGCGGCACGTTGGCCGGCAGTATCTCCGTCGAAACACAGGATCGGCGTCTCAGCGTGGCGCCATAACAACTCGATCTGGTGCTCGGTCAGCGCGGTGCCCAGGGGAGCCACGCACTCACCGATGCCTGCGGCCGCCAGCGCGATCACGTCCATATAGCCTTCGACCACGATCATCCTCCCTGACGAACGGCAGGCAGGTGCAGCGCGGTGAAGATTGTAGAGCGTGCGCCCCTTGTCGAAGAGCGGTGTATCGGGGGAGTTCAGGTACTTGGGAGCGTCCGTCTTCTCCTGGGCGAGAATGCGCCCACCAAAGGCGATAACCCGGCCCCGCGCATCCTCGATCGGGAGCATGAGCCGCCCGCGAAAGCGATCGTAGGGTTCTTTGTCGTCAACAGCGATTCGCAAGCCAGCATCGATCAGCATCGCGGATGGGAAGCGGGAGAGGGCGCCACTCAGCGCCTGGCGTCCCTCTGGCGCATAGCCAAAGCCGAAGCGTTCGATCGTGTGAGCGTCAAAGCCGCGGGTCGCAAGATAGGCCCGGGCCTCCGCTCCTTCTGGTGCTGTTAGGTTGGATGCGAACCAGGCTTGCGCTGCTGCCATGACATCGTGGAGCGTGTCGCGCTTTTCCGCCGCGCGTGCCGCGCGCGGATCGGGTGCAGGCACATCCATGCCGGCTTCGGCGGCAAGCTCCTTCACGGCATCCATAAAGGCAAGGCCCTGATGGTCCGTCATCCAGCGGATGGCATCGCCATGCGCGCCGCAGCCGAAGCAGTGATAAAAGCCCTTCTCGTCGTTGACGGTGAAGCTGGGACTCTTCTCGTTGTGGAACGGGCAGCACGCCTTGAACTCGCGACCGGCCTTTTGCAGCCGCGTGGTGCGCCCGATCAGCGCGGACAGCGTCACGCGGGACCGCAGCTGATCGAGCCATTGCGGCGTTAGCATGTGGCGCCTCTCGGCAATCGGCAGTCTGCCGATTCGCAAAGGGGCTGTTGCTGGATCAACTCAATGCTTCCTTCACCCAGCCGCTGGCCTTGCCCATGTCGAGCTGCGTGCCATGACGTGCTTTCAGTTCGGCCATGACTTTCCCCATGTCCTTCATGCCAGAGGCGCCGGTCTCAGCCTTGATCGATTCGATCGCGGCCTTCGTGTCGGTTTCGCTGAGCTGCTGAGGCAGGAACTCTTCGATGACGACCAGTTCGGCCTTTTCCTCTTCTGCACGTTCGGGGCGTCCGCCTTCCTCAAACAACTGGATCGATTCGCGCCGCTGTTTCACCATCTTCTGAAGCACCTCAATGACCATCGCGTCGTCGTCGGGTTTGGTGGTGGCGGTACGCAGTTCGATGTCGCGATCCTTCAGCTTGGCGAGGATGAGGCGCACCGCAGCGAGGCGCGGCTTATCGCCGGATTTCATGGCTGCGATCTGGGCGGCCTTGATGGAGTCGCGAATCATGACGGTATGAGTTCCTGAAATTGTGGGGAGTGGTGTGCCTTGAAAGTAGACGCGTGCGCTCGCATTTTCCACTGTGTGCCTTGACGTGATGCACAACCACGACTAGCCGCAGCGCCTTAGCACCCATTGTCCGAACCGCCTACCGGAGCGACCCTTCATGGCCGACGCCGTATTTCCGCACGCGCCCAAACCAGACGGCGCCACCGGCGTTCTCGTCCTCGCGGACGGGCACGTCATTTGGTGTAGAGGCTTTGGCGCCGTCGGCGAGGCGGTGGGCGAACTCTGCTTTAACACGTCCATGACCGGCTATCAGGAGGTGATGACCGATCCTTCCTATGCAGGACAGATCGTGACCTTCACGTTTCCGCATATTGGCAACGTCGGGATCAACGATGAGGATCTCGAATCGAAAGTTGACGGTGCGGTCGGTTGTGTCGTGCGCGAGGATGTGACCAGCGCGTCAAACTTCCGTGCCAGCGGCGAGCTCGGCGAGTGGCTGGCCTACAAGGGCAAGATTGGCCTCGCAGGTGTCGATACTCGTGCGCTTACGCGGCGGATCCGGCTTGGCGGCGCTCCGAATGCCGTGATCGCGCATGATCCGGAAGGTCGCTTCGATATTCCTGCCCTGATCCAGCGCGCGCGGGATTGGCCCGGGTTGATGGGCATGGATCTCGCCAAGATCGTCAGTCGTGAAATCCAGGAAGGCTGGGAAGGCTCTACCTGGACGCTGGGGGAAGGCTATGGCAGCTCCCCCCGCGACGAACGTCCCCACGCGGTAGCGATCGATTACGGCGCCAAGGACAACATTTTTCGTAACCTGGTGAAGGCGGGCGCTCGCGTGACGGTTGTCCCGGCGGAAGCATCCGCAGAGGCCATCCTGGAACTCAAGCCGGACGGCGTGTTCCTCTCGAACGGACCCGGAGATCCAGCGGCCACTGGGGCGTACGCGGTCCCGGTCATCAAGGCCCTGATGGAGCGCGATCTGCCGATTTTCGGCATCTGCCTGGGCCATCAGCTGCTCGCACTTGCCGCCGGTGCGCGGACGCTCAAAATGCATCAGGGGCACCGCGGCGCCAACCATCCGGTAAAACGCCTGGATGATAGCGTGGTGGAGATTACCTCGATGAACCATGGCTTTGCGGTGGATAACAGTGACTTGCCGGAGGATGTGGTCGAGACGCATGTCTCTCTGTTCGATGGCAGCAACTGCGGGATCGCCCTCCGGGGCAAGCGCGCTTTCGGAGTGCAATATCACCCCGAAGCGAGCCCGGGTCCGCAGGACAGCTTCTACTTGTTCGAGAAATTCGTCGGAATGATGAAAGAAGGGAACGCTGCATGAGCGACACCGATCTGATTGATCATGTGGTGGCCTACTACGTCGCAGGCGCCGCAAACGATCTGAACGTCGCCACACGCTGGTATCCTTATGGCGAGCTGGTCTTGATCATTGAGGACAAGGTTTCGGTCGCCACGCGTAAGTTCGGCTCGAAGGTACGGGGCAAATCGAAGGCGGCCGGAACTGTCTTCCTGGACAGCATGATCGCAAAGGACGCTTGGGAGGCCAAAACCAACGACTTTGGCGGCCAGATGCATCAGTTCCAGGCCGATAAGTACAGAGCGGCCTTGAGCGACTGGCAGAACAGCGATCCGATTATCGCGAAGGCGAAAGCTGAAGGACCCGAGTACTGGGAAAAGGCCTTCGCTCAGCTGGTTGCCTGATTTCACCGCCGCACACCCGATTATCAAGGTATACCCATGCCCAAACGCACCGACATCTCGACCATTCTCGTCATCGGCGCCGGTCCGATCATCATCGGACAGGCCTGTGAGTTCGACTATTCGGGCACGCAGGCGATTAAGGCCTTGCGAGAAGAGGGGTATCGCGTTGTCCTGGTGAACTCGAATCCAGCAACGATCATGACCGACCCGGACATGGCCGATGCGACCTATGTTGAGCCGATCACGCCAGAGGTCGTCACCCGCATCATCGAAAAGGAGCGGCCGGATGCGCTGCTGCCCACGATGGGCGGTCAGACCGCATTGAACTGCGCACTTGCGCTCTTCAATGATGGTACGCTGGACAGGCTGGGTGTGCAGATGATCGGCGCCAACGCCGACGCTATCGACAAGGCGGAGGACCGTCAGCGCTTCCGGGAAGCGATGGACAAGATCGGGCTCGAGTCGGCCCGCTCGGGCGTCGCACATACGTTGGAAGAGGCGCTTGCGGTTCTCGAGAGAACGGGGCTGCCGGCAATCATTCGTCCCAGCTTCACGCTTGGCGGCACCGGCGGCGGAATTGCCTATAACAAGACCGAGTTCGAGGCGATTGTGCGGACCGGTCTCGACGCCTCACCAACCACCGAAGTGCTGATCGAAGAATCGCTCCTCGGCTGGAAGGAGTACGAGATGGAAGTCGTGCGCGACCGGCACGACAACTGCATCATCATCTGTTCGATCGAAAACGTCGATCCGATGGGCGTCCACACGGGCGATTCCATCACTGTCGCGCCAGCGCTGACGCTGACCGACAAGGAATACCAGATCATGCGCAACGCCAGCATCGCGGTGTTGCGTGAGATTGGCGTGGAGACAGGCGGCTCGAACGTCCAGTTTGCGGTCAACCCCGAGGATGGGCGCCTGATCGTGATCGAGATGAACCCGCGCGTGTCGCGCTCGTCTGCATTGGCTTCCAAGGCTACCGGGTTCCCGATCGCTCGCGTCGCGGCCAAGCTGGCGGTGGGTTACACCCTCGACGAGATCATGAACGAGATCACCGGCGCTACCCCGGCGAGCTTCGAGCCGACGATCGACTACGTCGTCACCAAGATCCCGCGCTTCGCCTTTGAAAAGTTCAAGGGGGCCGACCCGCAGCTCACTACCGCGATGAAGTCGGTCGGCGAAGTCATGGCCATTGGCCGCAACTTCAAGGAGTCAGTCCAGAAGGCGCTGCGTGGCCTTGAAACCGGACTCGACGGGTTCAATCGCGTTCCGGCGCTGGAAGGCGCGGGTCGCGATGTGATCACCGCTGCCCTTGCGAAAGCGACGCCGGACCGCTTGCTCGTCGCCGCGCAGGCTATGCGTGAGGGGCTGAGCGTGGAGGAGATCCACGCCATCACGCATTATGATCGCTGGTTCCTCCGCCACATCGAAGAGATCGTGCGCGAAGAAGAAAAGATCATCGCCGATGGTCTGCCGATCGACGCGGTTGGTTTGCGGCGCCTGAAAGCAATGGGCTTCTCGGACAAGCGGCTGGCGACCCTCGCCGTGCGCTCGGTGCATGTGGCTGGGGGACTTGCCGAAACCCAGGCGAAGCGTTCTGGACTGCTGCATGACGCTCTGCGCGCAATGGCCGGGGCCACCAGCGAAGAGGAAGTTCGCAAGCTGCGCCACAAGCTCGGCGTGCTGCCAGTGTTCAAGCGCATCGATTCCTGCGCAGCTGAGTTCGAGGCGATCACGCCTTACATGTACTCGACCTATGAGGCACCTTTCTTTGGTGAGCCTGAGGATGAGGCGATGCCGTCGGACCGGCGCAAGATCGTCATCTTGGGCGGCGGTCCCAACCGTATTGGTCAAGGCATTGAGTTCGACTACTGCTGCGTTCACGCCTGCTTTGCGCTGGCGGAGGCAGGGTTCGAGACCATCATGGTCAACTGCAACCCTGAGACGGTTTCGACCGACTACGACACGTCGGACCGCCTCTACTTCGAGCCTTTGACCGCCGAGGACGTGCTGGAGATCCTGCGCGTTGAGCAGCAGTCGGGCGAGCTGGTCGGCGTGATCGTGCAGTTCGGCGGCCAGACCCCGCTCAAACTCGCTTCGGCTTTGGAGCGTGAGGGCATTCCGATCCTCGGCACCTCGCCTGATGCGATCGACTTGGCCGAAGACCGTGAGCGCTTCGCCGCGCTCGTCACCAAGCTCAAGCTGCAACAGCCGGCGAACGGGATCGCCCGCAGCCGTGATGAGGCCGTGGCCGTGGCGAACCGCATCGGCTATCCGGTTCTGATGCGGCCCAGCTATGTTCTGGGCGGTCGGGCGATGGAGATTGTCGACTCTGAGCAGCAACTCGACAACTACATCGCTACTGCTGTGCAGGTCTCCGGCGAAAGCCCGGTACTGATCGACCAGTATCTGCGCGATGCGATCGAGTGCGACGTCGATGCCCTGTGCGATGGCGAGCAGGTGGTCGTCGCGGGCGTGATGCAGCACATCGAGGAAGCGGGCATCCACTCGGGTGACAGCGCCTGCACTTTGCCGCCTTATAGCCTTCCCGCTGAAGTCATCGCGGAGATGGAGCGCCAGGCTGAACTGCTGGCGATGAACCTTGGTGTACGGGGGCTGATGAACGTCCAGTTCGCCGTGAAGGACGGTCAGGTTTATCTGATCGAGGTGAACCCCCGTGCCAGCCGCACCGTGCCCTTCGTTGCGAAGGCTATCGGGCAGCCGGTTGCGAAGGTGGCCGCTCGGGTGATGGCGGGCGAAAAGCTGTCTACCTTCCCGCCGTTCAAGCGCGACCTGCCTTACATGGCGGTCAAGGAGGCGGTGTTCCCGTTTAACCGCTTCCCGGGAGTTGATCCTGTCCTGAGCCCGGAGATGAAATCGACTGGCGAAGTCATGGGTATCGACGCCGATTTCGCGACGGCGTTTCTCAAGGCCCAGCTTGGTGCGGGGATGCGTCTGCCAGAGAGCGGCACGGTTTTCGTGTCGGTCAAGGGCAGTGACAAGGCGGCTATCCTTCCTGCGGTACGTGGGCTTGTGGAGCAGGGCTTCCGCATCCTCGCAACGGCGGGGACGCAGAAGTACCTTGCAGATGCCGCCATCCCGGTGGAGCTTGTAAACAAGGTTGCGGAAGGGCGTCCGCACATCGTCGACAAGATCGTCGACGGCGAAATCGCGCTGATCTTCAACACGACCGAAGGTTGGCAGAGCCTTCAGGATTCACAGTCGATCCGTGCTTCTGCGCTGACCGCGAAGGTGCCTTACTTCACCACTGCGGCGGCAAGCAGAGCGGCCAGCGAGGCAATAGCCGCTCTGCGCGGCAGGCAGCTTGAAGTGCGATCACTACAAGATTATTATAGCTGAAACCAATATCGCCTTCCCCACATTATTAGCGATCGGCCCGCTCCGTTCGGGGTGGGGTAGCGGACTAGTCGCAGTGGGCGGCAATACAAGGATGAAAGCGAAGCGATGGCCAGTATCGAGAAGTTGCCGATGCTCGCGGAAGGCTATGAAAGGCTGACCGCCGACCTAAAGGCGCTGCGTGAAGAGCGCCCTCGCATCGTTGATGCGATCGAGGAGGCGCGTGCTCACGGCGACCTGTCGGAGAATGCGGAATATCATGCTGCGAAAGAGCGGCAGGGGCAGGTTGAAGCCACGATCGCTGATCTGGAGGACAAGATCAGCCGAGCGCAGATCATTGATCCGGCAACACTTTCCGGCGACAAGATCATCTTCGGCGCGACAGTCACTCTGCTCGACGATGATGACAAGCCGGTGAAGTATCAGATCGTCGGTCCGTATGAGGCAGACGCCAAGGCCGGCCGGATCAGCTACAACTCGCCTTTGGGCAAGGCGCTGATCGGCCGGAAGGTGGACGACGAGGTCGAGGTGACTGTCCCGTCCGGAGACAAGTTTTTCGTGGTCGAGAAAATCGAGTTTATTTGACCGCCACGGCCAGCTGCGATGTCGCGGCTGGCGTGAAAACCTTGCTCATCGCATAGTTGTGGATCGGAACACCGTCGAGGAGGAAATCCTGACGGTGTTCGACCTTGTAGCCGCCCGCTTCGAACACGGGGCGGGCGAGTTCGCTTGCTTCCGTATAGAGCATAGACAGTCCCACGGACCGGGCGAAGGCGCTGGCCTCTTCGACAAGACGCAGAGCATGCCCCTGCCGAAGGTGGTCAGGGTGGCAGTAAAGCATGTCGAGGTGCCCGTCGGCTTCCAGGAGCGCGAAGGCGACTGGCTGGCCATCGGACGCCACGGAGACCGTGATGCGATCTCCGAATCTATGCCATTCCAGCCATTCTTCGGTGTCGCGAATACGTCCAGCCCAAGCCGCAACCTGAGCTGGACTATACGCTAACGGACCAACCCGCGTAATCGACGAGAGGTGAATATTGCGGAGCGCGTGTTGATCGCCCGGCCGGAAGGTGCGGATCACTCGCCCGGCAGATCGGGTTCGAGCAACCGGTGCAAGTGGACAATCACGTACTTCATTTCGGCGTCGTCAACCGTGCGCTGCGCGTTCGCGCGCCAAGCATCTTCAGCTGAATGGTAGTCCGGGAACACGCCAACCAAGTCGAGTGAATTGAGGTCAGCGAATTCGAGCGTGCGCGGATCTTTGACCCGTCCGCCCATAACGAGGTGGAGCTTCTGCATGGAGAGGACCGATTCCTGTCTTAATCAATACGGCCCCCTAACCGTTCGCCGGGGCGATGCGCAAGCGTCAGGCGGAACCTCAGGCGCGAACCCTTGCCTTTAGGTCATGCGCCTTGTCCATAATCCGGTCGGCAATGCTCTCAGGGGCTTTGGGGTGACCCAGCAGCTTGCCGGACTGGACGCGCGCCTTGTCTCCCAGTTGGCTCAGGCGTTCCGACGCTCGGCTACCGAGGTTTTCCGCCCGTTCAGCGGCTGAATGCCCCAGCTGCTCTGCGCGCTCGGCTGCGGCGTGGCCCCAGACACTCGCAGTGCCAAGCGCAGCGACGCTGAGCTTCTCTGCCTTGGTCATCGCCCGCTCGCCGAGATCTTCGGCGCGATGAGCGAGGACACCAGCCTTCTTACGAGCCACGGCTCCTCCATCCTCCGCCCGGTCCAGAGCATCCTTACCGAGCGCGAGCGCTGCGGCAGTGCCTGCCTCGGCCATCCGGTAGGCCCGCTTGGCCAGTTTGCGGCTGTAGCTGCGCGGGATGAGCGCACTGATTGCGAACCCCAAAGCCACGCCGCCTGCCACTGTCATCACGGGATGCCTCTTAACGAAGCTTAGCGCCTTCTCCGATGAAGTCTCGGGTTCAGAACGTGCCGGCAGCGTAACGACATTGTTGGAGGTCGCTTCGCCATCATTGGTCGGGACGACTTGGTTCTCGGTCACACATACCTCGCAAGATTTAGGTGCTACTAACGACGCGGCCCGAGGAGTTCGTCGAGCCAGCCGATGATGGGATTACGCAAGATCCAAAGCATCAGTGCGGCGATAGTTCCGCCAATCACTCCGGGGTGCTCTTGCGCTACGTCAGCGGCCTCATCGAACACGACCTTCGCCTTCTCGACCGCTTCGTCGGCCACTCTCCCGGCTACGCCTCGCGCTTCAAGATCGAGCTTGACCTGAGCGAGCCGCGTATCGAATGCGGCCTTTGTCCGGTCCCGCAGGGCCTTGTCGGCGAGCACCTTGCTCTCTGTGCCCGCCATCATGCTGCCTTCTCCTCTCCCACGACCGCCATCATCCGATCATAACGCTTCTTAGCGCGCAGAAGAAGGAAGCCGGCCAAACCGAGCAGCCCGAGCGTCACCAGGGCAGTCGATCCCCAAGCGGTAAGCAGAGGGGCCAGTGCGATCACAAGCCCAACTACCAGCGCGATGGCTGCGAAGAAAAGCACAACCAGCGCTGCAATGCCGAGAACCGCTATGCTTTTCGCCGAGTTAGCGGTGTAGGCTGCACGCGATTTCTGGAACTGGAATTCTGCTTCCGCGTAGGCGCGTGCGTCCTGCGCTAGCTGTTGGAGGTCCTCGTTGAGCGAGCGTTCCCTCGCCTCGCTCAGCAAGGGAGCGGCCGCCGGATCGATTTCCTGCATGTCCAGGCTACTGGTAATGACGCGCTTACTTCAGCACGCGGCCGATCAGGTAACCCGCTGCGGCAGCCATGCCGAGTGCAAGAGCCGGACTCGTCCGCACGAACTCAATCGCGTCGTCGCCTAGTTCGTCGAGGCTCTTCTCGTCCAGCCGCTTGGCGGTGTCCTGCACGGACTGTGCCGCGTTGCGCGCGTAATCGCCATACTTGACGCCGACTTTCTCATCGAGTGCTCCGGCATTCTCGGTGATCAGCTGGCCTAGGCTGGATAGTGCCGTGCACGCCTTGCTCTTCCCATCATTGGCAAAACCGAAGGCCTTGTCCTTATACTCGTCAGAGCGGACCTTTGCTTCGCCTGAGAGTCCGTCCTTCTTCTGGTACAGCTTCTCGCGGTACTCGCCTGCACGGCTTTGCGCCTCTTCACCCAAGGCGCGGGCGCCCGCCAGCGCTTCTTCCATGGCCTTGGCGAAGTGGTTCTTGGCGGCATCGGTTCCGCTAGCAGTCGCGCCCGGGTTCGCTACAGTCTCGACCATGGTCCATCCTCCTGAATCTTGCCCCGCTCATAAGCAACGGTGCGGCTTGTCCGCAATGTGTAACACAACGTGAGCTTCCTTGCTGCAACGCAACTTGTCAGGGAAAGTTCCCCTGCTAAGAGCGCGGCAGTTCCACCGCGCGACCTCGCGCGAAGCCGGGCCGATGCCCAACAAGGAGTGTGAGCCGCATGACTGCAATCATCGACATCCATGGCCGCGAGATCCTCGATAGCCGCGGAAACCCGACTGTCGAAGTCGATGTTCTGCTCGAGGACGGCAGTTTCGGACGGGCCGCGGTGCCTTCGGGCGCGTCCACAGGCGCACATGAGGCTGTCGAGCTGCGCGACGGCGACAAGGGGCGTTACCTCGGCAAGGGCGTTACCATGGCAGTCAACGCCGTCAACGACGAGATCGCAGAAGCGCTTGTGGGGATGGACGCCGAGGACCAGCGCGACCTGGACCTCGCCATGATCGAGCTTGACGGTACCGAGAACAAGGGCCGTCTGGGAGCCAATGCAATCCTTGGCACCTCGCTCGCCGTGGCGAAGGCAGCAGCCGACGCGCGCGGCTTGCCGCTTTACGCCTATGTCGGCGGCGTTTCCGCACACGTGCTGCCGGTGCCGATGATGAACATCATCAACGGCGGCGAACATGCCGACAACCCGATCGACTTCCAGGAATTCATGATCATGCCGGTTGGCGCGGACTCCATTGCAGAGGCCGTGCGCTGGGGCGCCGAGATCTTCCACACTCTCAAGAAAGGTCTGCACGAGAAAGGCCTCGCCACGGCTGTCGGTGACGAGGGCGGCTTCGCCCCGAACCTTGCCAGCACTCGCGATGCGCTCGACTTCGTCATGGCGTCAATTGAGAAAGCCGGCTTCAAGCCCGGTAGCGAGATCCAGTTAGCGCTCGATTGTGCTTCGACCGAGTTCTTCAAGAACGGCAAGTACGAGATCAGCGGTGAGGGGCTTTCGCTCGAGCCTGAGGCCTTCGCTACCTATCTCGCTGACCTTTGCGACGCATACCCCATCATCTCGATCGAGGACGGCATGAGCGAGGACGACTTCGAGGGCTGGAAGGCGCTGACCGACAAGGTCGGCGGGAAAGTGCAGCTGGTCGGGGATGATCTGTTCGTCACCAATCCGAAGCGGCTCACGATGGGTATCGAGAAGGGCTTGGCCAACTCGCTGCTGGTCAAGGTCAACCAGATTGGTTCACTCACCGAGACGCTGGAGGCCGTGTCGATCGCGCAGCGCAACGGCTATACAGCCGTCATGTCGCACCGCTCGGGAGAGACCGAGGACGCGACAATCGCGGACCTGGCGGTTGCAACCAACTGCGGTCAGATCAAGACCGGCTCGCTCGCCCGCTCGGACCGGCTCGCGAAGTACAATCAGCTGATCCGCATCGAGGAAGAGCTCGGCAGGTCTGCGCACTATGCAGGTGCCAAGGCGTTCGGAAAACTGAGCGTCTGATCGCACGCAGCCTTCGGTCATTGCGGGAGAATGCGGGGAGTGAGGGCGTGGCCTTCACTCCCTCTCCCGCGAGAAGCCGCCAAACGTACGCGCCGGTCAGCCGTTAGCGGTAATAGCTTCTGACACGGCCACCAGTCGCCGAGCCTGCTCCAGGTGAAGCAGTTCGGCCATTTTACCGTCCACCTTGATGGCGCCTTTGCCGGTGTTCTCGGGAAGCGAGAACGCCTGAATCACCGCATTGGCCCAGGCCAAGTCTGCCTCGCTTGGCGAGAAGACCGTGTTGCACGGTTCGATTTGTGCGGGATGGATAAGGCTCTTGCCATCGAAGCCGAACATCAGTCCCTGACGGGCTTCGGCCTCGAAGACTTCCAGATCACGAAATTCGTTGCATACGCCGTCAAGGATGGCGACGCCGTTTGCGCGTGCGGCAGCCACTGCCATGGACAGAAATGGAAGGAAGGGTGTGCGGCACGGCGTCAACTGCGCGCGCATTTCTTTCGCCAGATCGTTGGTGCCCATGATCCATAGCGAGAGGCGGGTGGTTCCAGCCATTGCCGCAATTGCAGGCAAGTTGGCCACGGACGCGCAGGTTTCGATCATCGTCCAAAGCTGCACGTGCGCTGGAGCACCTGCCAGCGCTCTCTCATAAGTGGTTATGTCCTCTGGGCCATTGACCTTGGGGACGAGTACGGCGTCCACCTTTGCTCCGGCAATGGCGGCGAGATCTGCCTCGCCCCATTCGGTATCCAATCCGTTGGCGCGGATGGCCACCTCACGGTGGCCGAAACCGCCTTCGTTTACCGCAGCCACTGCCGCGGCCCGCGCTTCTGCCTTCATCTCCGGTGCGACGGCATCCTCAAGATCGAGGATGACCATGTCGCATGGCAGGGCTCGCGCCTTGGCGATGGCCTTGGCGTTAGAGGCGGGGAGATAAAGCGCGCTGCGGCGCGGACGCAGGTTCGTTTCCATCGGCGCGTGCTAGCGTGATTGGCGGCGAACTCAAAGACGGCTCAGTAGCCAAGCGTGCTCAACAGTGCCTCGCTTTCGTTCCAGAGGCGCGCTGCTGCCTCATCATCGCGGCCCTGAGGAGCGATGGGCGCCTCTGCGAGATCGTGGAAGTAGCGTCCGCCGTCCTTGCCGCCTTCCTCCGACGTCGCCAGCCAGAAGATTGTGCGCGCGGCGTCGGCGGGCTGCAGGCCCTTGTCTGCATTTGTCGTGAAATGCTCCTGCATCGCTTCGTCGCCATGGCTGGCGAAGTTGGAGTGCACCATGCCCGGGTGCATCGCTTGCGCCACGATCCCTTTCTGCGTGAGGCGGCGGTTCAACTCCCGCGTGTAAAGCACGTTGGCGAGCTTCGCCTGGCAGTAGGCTGCACCGGCAGGGCCATTACGGAACATGAGGTCGTCCCAGTTCATGCCGGGGCAGTACTCGTGCGCCAGCGATGAAACTGCGATAACACGGACGGCGCCGGGCGCACGGGCAGCGGCGGCATGCTCCAGCAGCGGCAGCAACTCACGTGTGAGGAGGAATGGGGCGAGGTGGTTGGCAGCGAATGTCGCCTCCAGACCTTCCTTTGTGGTATAGATCGCGTCGCGCACACCGCCGGCATTGTTCACCAGAACGTCGATACGGTCGGTAAGGCCTGCAATCTCAGAGGCGATGCGTTTTACCTCGCTCATTTCGCAGAAGTCGCCGCGCAGGAAATCCACTTTGGCCCCAGGTGCTGCGACACTTCGGATCTTTGCCTTTGCCTGCTCGCTGCGGCCCGGATCCCTTCCGATGCCGATCACGTGCCACCCGTCACGCGCGAAAGCCTCCGCACTGGCAAGCCCTATACCGGAGCTTGCACCTGAGATGACGACCACGCGATCTGGTGCAACTGCATTCATGGATTGGAACTCCTCAATGGGTTTGGTCCGCTGATATGGCGGTGGTGTGGCTAGCCGATCACCAAAAGTTGGGCGGGCACGTCAGCCCATCAGCACGGCATCCGGTCATCGACCTTGGCAGAAGCGACGAAGCAAGCAGGCGGGTCATGTGGTGGGTGGGTGTTCAGCCCCATCGGTGCTTAGCGCGCCGCGCATACGGCTGAAGCCGAGTGCGGGAAGCCCAACCAAGTACATCATCACATCTCTCCATTCGGCCTTGTTCTTTTTTGCGCGGCCTGGGCTCTTGTAGAGATAGCTTCGCGTTAAAGGCAACGGCGATGAGCGCTCGTTTTCGAATGGAGGAGGTTCACGCCTGCTCGTTCGAAAACGCTTGCTCCCAACATCGAATCATGAAAAACGAAACTCACAAGGTGCTATTAATGAGTCGATGCCCTGGCGCCAAGCAAACAGTGTAGGGGAAGAAGATCATGGGAAAGAATGTCGATCGGCTGGTGGCCATGCTGGAAGAGGATGATTGCTACCAACATTCCGCCGAAGAGCTTCTGGAGACACAGATCGCCGCCCTTGATGAGCGGCTGCAGGATCGTGTGGAGCGCATCCGTCTGGTAGGCTTCCGAGCAAGAGACGCCGAGATCTCGGCGATCCGGCGCCTGGAAGACGCCGTGCCTCTTTTGCTGCCGCACACGGCCTACAAGTCCTATCCCGAGAGCTTTCTGTCTGGCGGGAAATGGGACAAGCTGACGAAGTGGCTGGGCACGGTTTCAAGCTACCCGACCGATAATGTCGATCTCACCGGTGTTGAAAATATCGACCAGTGGGTGGAGGCGTGCGGGCGCGCGGGGCTGTATGTCTCTTGCTCCAGCGGCACGACCGGCAAGTCGGCGATGCTGGTCGCGTCTCGGGCGGATCTCGACTTCGTCAGCCGTGACGGTGTCGACGCCGTGGAGTGGGGCTCGGATATCCGCACGGGCGACATGCGCACGCCGGCCGGTGCAGCCAGTGCCGTGGCCTACACGCCGCGCAATGCGGCTACGGGGCAGGCAATGATGCAGGCGTTTGTCGATCCTTCGGCGCCCCGCTTTGACTCTGGCTTGCCGCCTGTCACCATCGGTTCGCTGATGAAGATGGTCCTGTTGCGCAAGGCGATCGCCGATGGGAACGCCAAGCCCGACGAGGTGGCAGCTTTTGAAGCGGAGTCAGCTGGCCGGCAGGCCGCTCTCGATGCAGCCCAGCAGGGCGCGGTTGAGGACATCATCGCGAAGCGGGGGCAGCGGCTCTACATCACCGGCATGTGGGGCGCGCTTTACCCGTTTGCGAAGGCCGTGCGGGAGAGAGGTTTCAGCGGAAGCGACTTCCATCCCGAGAATGGTTTGTACGTCGGTGGCGGCCTGAAGCGGGCGCAGCTGCCGGACGACTATCGCGAGTTCATCTACGAGACGTTCAATCTCCACCCGCGATTCATTTATCATATGTATGGCATGCAGGAGTTGAGCTCTTCCATGCCGCGTTGCCAGGCGGGGCACCGCTATCACGTGCCGCCATGGGTTGTGATGCTGCCGCTCAACAAGGAGGGCGACGCGCTTCTCGAGCGCAAGGGCGAGATTGAGTGCAGAGCCGCGTTCTTCGACCTATCGCTGGATGGCCGCTGGGGCGGCGTGATCTCGGGAGACCGAATTCACGTTGATTTCAGCCCCTGTGCCTGCGGCTCCAAATCACCCTCAATCCGCGATGATATCGCACGCTATGCTGACCTTGAAGGTGATGACAAGATCGGCTGCGCAGGAACCGTTGACGCCTACGTAAGGGGGCTTTCATGAGCCAGGTTCAAGAAATGAAGCCAGAAGAAGCCGCGATCTCCGCACCGTTCTTCCTGCGTGGCGAGGTGCTCTTCGGAGACGATGTGATCCAGAAATCACGGGATCTGGGAGTGACTTTCGCGACGCCCAAGATTCCCCTCGATAAAGCGGTCGCTCCCCGGACCGAGGTGCCGCCGCTGCTTAATGTACCGCTTGCGGAGATCGTAGACTTCCTGGTCGAGACCGGCCAGCGGCTCCTCGCTCCGGATAACACGTATATGCAGGAGTGTGTTGAGCGGATGTGCACGACGCACATCCTGCCGCGCGCGGTGGTCGAGAACTCGGTGCACCACGCCGCAAGCTACCTCGACAAGCGTGTGCTCATGGCCGAAGTCGAGCAGAGCTTCCCCGATCCGCGAGCGCTCGACACATGGGTGCCCAAGCAGGATTTTACCGGCCGCAAAAGCTTCGTCAGAGCCTTCGCGCCACGCCTGATCCACGTGATGCCGGGCAACTCTCCTGGCGTGGCGGTGAAATCGATCGCCCAGGGTGCGATGGTCAAGGCGGTCAATCTGTTCAAGATGCCTTCGGCCGACCCGTTTACCATGGTGGCGATCCTGCGCACGATGGCGGACATAGATCCGAACCATCCCATCGTCCGATCCATGTCGGCAGTGTACTGGCGTGGCGGTGACGACGCAGTGGAGCGGGTGCTCTATCGGCCCCAGTACTTCGACAAGATCGTTGCCTGGGGCGGTGGCGATGCGATCAACAACGTCATCAAGTACTTGGGCCCAGGCTTTCAACTCGTTTCGTTCGATCCGAAGACGTCGATTTCGATGGTCGGCAAAGAGGCGCTCGCGGACGAGGCCACGATGGACCGCGTGGCCGACCTGTGCTCGGCGGACGTGATGACGCTGAACCAGGAGGCTTGCGTTGCGAGCCGGTTCCAGTTTGTGGAGGGGCCTCAGGAGGAAGTGGATCGCTTCTGCGAGCGCCTTCATCACCATATCGCCCGCCGCGCGGCTGCGAGCGGAGACATACGCCCGCTCGACATGGACATGCGCGAGCAGGTCGAATCCATGCTGATGATGGACGACGAGTATGGCGTATGGGGGCGCACTGACGGCAAAGGCCTCGTCATTCGCTCCGACGAGCCGGTCGACTTCCACCCCATCAACAAGACTGCAAACGTGGTGCGTGTAGATTCGCTTGACGATGCGGTGAAGTGGATCAATGTTGCGACGCAGACCGTCGGCTTCTATCCGTTCGATCGCATGGCTGACTACCGTGATCGGCTGGCTGCCGGCGGGGCTCAGCGGATCGTTCATCTTGGCGAGGCAGGGCCTTCCACCATCGGCAATCCGCATGACGCGATGTATCCGCTGCACCGGTTCGTCCACTGGATGGCGCACGAGGATGGTACGGCCCCTGTTTGAACGTCCTCTGCTACGATCTTGTGAGTGGAGGCGAAGCATCGCCGTGCCGTAATTTGGCAAGCCCCCTCGGGTCGTTTCCATCGGGGGCTTGCCTGCGGCGCCGTATGCGCTACGCAAACGGACGATAATTACACCGGTCGTGACTGACCGGCTCATCCGCTACAAGAGGATCGAACAGACATGGCCGTTGAAATCCTGCTCCCCAAGATTGGCTTCTCGATGCAGGAGGGCCAGATTGCTGAGTGGCTCGCAAAGGATGGTGACCAGGTCACCGAAGGACAGCCGCTGTTCTCGCTTGAGGCTGACAAGTCTACCAACGAAGTGGAAGCCCCTGCGTCGGGTACCTTGAAAATCACCGCATCCACGGGTGAGACTTACGAGGTCGGTACGGTTCTCGGCTATATCGAATAAGTTGCTTCCAGGACTGGACGCGGTCAGTAACCGGGTCCAGACTACCGGAATGCGCACGATCCTAATCGCATTCACTGCATTCGCCGCCTTGGCACTGCCCGGGGTGGCGAATGCCGATTTGCCCATCGGCGCCAAGGCTCCGGCTTTCAAGGCCAGTGCTGCGCTTGCGGGCAAGGACTTCACGTTTGACTTGCGTACGGCGCTGCGCAAAGGACCGGTCGTCCTCTACTTTTATCCCAAGGCTTTCACGCAAGGCTGCACGCTGGAAGCTCACGCTTTTGCGGAAGCGGCGCCTCAGTTTGCGAAGCATGGCGCATCAGTAGTCGGAATGTCCGCGGACGACCTGCCGACATTGCGCAAGTTCTCGACGGAGGCCTGCCGGGACAAATTTGCGGTCGGGGTTGCAACGCCGTCCCTGATCGAAGCCTACGATGTCGCTTTGAAGCGGCCCGGCATGGCTTCCGAGATGACTGACCGTACGAGCTACGTGATTGCGCCGGATGGCCGTATTGCGTTCGTCCACTCTGATCTGGACTATCGAGACCATGTCCGGCTCACACTTGAGGCTGTAAAGGCGCTCAAGTCAGGCAAGCGTTAGCCGACGCGCAACCGACTGCCGCGCGGTCGCTTTACAATCCTGGCCGCTTCGCTAAGCGAGGCGATCCCCTTTGTTCTGGAGTTATGCCGTCATGCGTGCCGAAGGGCAGGCCCATATTGAGCGTATTCACAAGGCGATGGCGCTCGTCCGCAAGTTCCTTGACTGGGACCGCGCCGTGCGCAGGCTCGACGAGTTGAACGCTCGCGTGGAGGATCCCACCCTTTGGGACAAGCCCAAGGAAGCCGAAGCCGTGATGAAGGAGCGTCGGCGGCTCGAGGCTTCGATCGGAGCGGTGAAGGAGATCGAGGGCGAGATGAACGACGCGGTCGAGTTCATCGAGCTTGGTGAGATGGAAGGCGACGCCGCCACCGTCGATGAGGGACATGCGACGCTCGCGGCTCTGGCCGAGCGTGCCGATCGCGACAAGGTGCAGGCACTGCTGGCCGGCGAGGCCGACGGCAACGACACCTATCTTGAAATCCACGCAGGCGCCGGCGGGACGGAGAGCCAGGATTGGGCAGAGATGCTCCAGCGCATGTACACCCGCTGGGCCGAGCGCAAAGGCTACAAGGTAGAACTGGTCGACTATCACGTGGGCGAGGCCGCCGGGATCAAGAGCGCGACGCTCCTGATCAAGGGTGAGAACGCATACGGCTATGCGAAGACGGAAAGCGGCGTGCATCGCCTGGTTCGCATCAGCCCCTACGACAGCTCCGCGCGGCGTCACACCAGCTTCTCCAGCGTCTGGGTCTATCCAGTGATCGACGACAGCTTCGAGATCGACATCAACCCGGCGGATCTCAAGATCGATACCTATCGCGCCTCGGGCGCGGGCGGTCAGCACGTGAATACGACCGACTCAGCCGTTCGCATCACACACCAGCCGTCCGGCATCGTTGTTGCCAGCCAGATCGATCGCTCGCAGCACAAGAACCGTGAAATTGCCATGGGCATGCTCAAGGCGCGTTTGTTTGAAGAAGAGATGCAGAAGCGCGAGGCGGCGGCCAGCGCCGAGCATGCCAGCAAGAGCGATATCGGCTGGGGGCATCAGATCCGCTCGTACGTGCTCCAGCCCTACCAGCAGGTGAAGGATCTGCGCACCGGTCTTGTTTCGACAGCGCCTGGCGATGTGCTCGATGGCGAACTCGATGCGTTCATGGCAGCGGCGCTGTCGCAGCGGGTTTCGGGCGAACAGGTTGAGGTAGAAGACGTCGACTGATGCGGACCCGGCAAGGAGTGTCTTTTGCCAAGCAGCAAGTGAGCCGCTAAGGGGCGGCATGCCTGCGCGTAGAAGCATCTTTCTGTTTGCCGTTCTGGCATTCACCGGGGTGATCGCCGGCTGTGACAAGCCGCAGGACGATGGCCGCTTGTCCAGCGCGCGCGCCTTCCCTCGCGCCGATCGTCCTGTGTCAAATCTCGGCGCCAACGGCTTCTCGTCCGAGACTGAACGCGATAGCGTCAACGAGGCGCAGACGGTCATGGATCTGGCGGATATCACCGAGGGCATGTCCGTAGCGGATATTGGCGCGGGCGAGGGGTACTATACAGTCCGTCTGGCGCAACGCGTGGGCTCCGAGGGACGTGTGCTTGCACAGGACATTGATCCGGACGCGGTGCGTGATCTGGGGCTGCGGATCGAACGCGAACGCCTTGATAACGTCTCGATCAAGCTGGGCGCTGAGGATGACCCGCGTCTGCCGGCCAACAGTTTCGACAGGGTCTTTCTCGTCCATATGTACCACGAAGTGACGGAGCCTTACGCGTTCCTGTGGCGCTTGCGACCAGCGTTGCGCAAAGGGGGCAGCGTGATTGTGGTCGACGTGGATCGACCCACCGACAGTCACGGCATCTCGCCCGCCTTACTTTTCTGCGAATTCGAAGCGGTGGGCTTCCGTTTGGCCGAATTTGTGCGTAAGCCCCAGATGCAAGGTTATTATGCGCGTCTTGAGGCGGCGGGACCCGCGCCTGCGCCTGACGCGATACGTCCGTGCCGTTTGGCTGGCAGCGCTCCGGCCGCAGCAAGCTGAACAGGCGCGCTCCAGAGGAAAGACGAAGGAAAGATGGGTTTCAAGGGTCTCAAGCCGATCATTTACGGCGGCCGCGAAGTTTGGCCGTTGGTGGAAGGCGGTAAGGGCGTGTCCGCGACCAATCACGCAAGTTCGGGAGCGTGGGCGGCGGCAGGCGGCATCGGCACCGTAAGCGCGGTGAATGCCGACAGCTACGATGCCGAGGGGAAGATCGTCCCTCAGATCTATGATGCACTCACCCGCAAGGAACGCCACGAACAGCTGATCCGATACGCGATCGACGGCGGCGTGGAACAGGTGCGCCGCGCCTACGACATTGCCGGGGGCCAAGGTGCGATAAACATCAACGTTCTTTGGGAAATGGGCGGCGCGCAGGCCGTGCTTGAAGGCGTGCTTGAGAAGACTCGCGGGATGGTTACCGGCGTGACCTGCGGGGCCGGCATGCCTTACAAGCTGTCCGAGATCGCGGCCCGTTTTAACGTCAATTACCTTCCGATCGTCAGCTCAGGCCGAGCCTTTCGTGCTCTTTGGAAGCGCGCCTATCACAAGGTCGCGGACCTCATGGCAGCCGTGGTCTACGAGGATCCCTGGCTTGCCGGTGGGCACAACGGCCTCTCCAACGCAGAGGACCCGAACAAGCCCGAGGACCCCTATCCCCGCGTCAAGGCGCTGCGCGACACCATGCGCAAAGAGGGGATCTCGGACGACGTGCCAATCATCATGGCGGGCGGCGTCTGGTACTTGCGCGACTGGGAGGACTGGATCGACAATCCGGAACTGGGATCGATTGCATTCCAGTACGGAACTCGCCCCTTGCTCACCCATGAGAGCCCGATCCCGCAGCAGTGGAAGGATGCTCTGCGCGACTTGGAGCCCGGCGACGTTCTTCTGCATCGCTTCTCACCAACGGGCTTCTATTCCTCGGCCGTTCGCAACCCGTTCCTGCGCAACCTGGAGGCTCGTTCGGACAGGCAAATTCCGTACTCCAAGGTGGAGGCGGGTGAGCACACGGTTCGCCTGGATGTCGGAGTGAAAGGCAAGAACTTCTGGGTTACCCCGCGTGATCTGGAACGGGCTCGCGCCTGGGCGGCAGAAGGTCACACCGAAGGGCTGCGCACTCCCGATGATACCATCGTGTTCGTTGACTCGGTTGAGCGGGACGTCATCCGCAAGGATCAGGCGGACTGCATGGGCTGCCTCTCACACTGCGGGTTTTCGTCTTGGAAGGACCATGACGACTACACTACGGGGCGCCTCGCCGATCCTCGGAGCTTCTGCATCCAGAAGACACTGCAGGACATCGCGCACGGTGGCCCGATCGATGAGAACCTGATGTTCGCAGGGCATGCGGCTTACAAGTTCAAGCAGGATCCGTTCTATTCGAACGGCTTTACCCCTTCGGTAAAGCAGCTTGTCGACCGTATTCTTACCGGCGACTGAGTGGCCGCTGTCGTGAGTGGGCGCCGGCTAAGCGTGTGCTCAGGAGGCTCTTGGCGCACACTGTTCCGACACAAGATGCCTTGAAGCCGGCTCCAAGGCAGGGTTATGCATCGCGAATGATTGCACAGCGCCTCTGCCTGCTTGTCGCCGCCGTGTTCTGCGCTTTAGCCGCCCCTGCTCGGGCGGAGGAGGACGGAGTACCATACTGGGCGTCGATTGACGCCGAAATTGCGAACATGCGCGTCGGCCCAGGAGACAGCTATCGTATCTCCTGGGTGTATCGTCGCCAGCATCTGCCGGTGAAGGTTGTACGCAGGGAAGGGCCGTGGCGCCTGATCGAGGATCCCGCAGGTGACCGCGGATGGATGCGCGACCTGCTATTGTCGCGGCAACGCAGCGCCATCGTAAAAGGTGAGGGGCTTGCGGAAATACGCGCTGCGCCCACGGCGACCGCAGGCCTGCAGTGGCGCGTGGAGCCAGGCGTGGTGGGACTGTTGGGCGAATGTGAAGCCGGGTGGTGTCAGTTCGACGTTGCCGGGCACAAGGGCTTCGCTCCCGAGGGGCGCTTATGGGGCGCCGGTGCACCCTGAGGACAATTCGACGGCTATAAAGAAAAGCTCCCCGCCCCAAGGGGCGAGGAGCTTCCAAAAGACCACTTGGCTTTTGCGAGCTTAGTTGAGTTCAACCGCGACGGCTGTCGCTTCGCCACCGCCGATGCAAAGGCACGCGATGCCGCGCTTCAGGCCCTTCTCCTTAAGGGCGCCAAGCAGCGTGACGATGATCCGGGTGCCCGATGCGCCGATCGGATGGCCCAGAGCCGTGGCACCGCCATGGACGTTGATCTTGTCATGCGGGATTCCAAGATCGTGCATCGCGAACATTGCGACGCAGGCGAAAGCCTCATTGATCTCGAACAGATCGACGTCCGAGATATCCCAGCCAACCTTCTTGAGCAGCTTGGTGATCGCGCCGGCAGGAGCTGTGGTGAACTTGGCCGGCTCCTGCGCGTGTGCAGATACACCAACCACGGTGGCAACCGGAGTTACGCCCTTGTCCTGAGCGATGCTCTGCCGGGTCAGAACAACTGCCGCGGCGCCATCGGAGATCGAGCTGGAGCTGGCAGCGGTGATCGTCCCTTCCTTCGCGAACGCAGCCTTCAGCTGCGGGATCTTGTCAGGCTGGCCCTTGCCGGGAGCTTCATCCGTGTCGATCACAATTTCGCCCTTGCGGGTCTTCACGGTGACCGGGACAACTTCGCTTGCAAAACCGCCGCTCGCAATTGCGGCCTGCGCACGACGCAAAGATTCAATGGCGTAAGCGTCCTGCGCCTCGCGGGTGAGTTGATATTCGTCGGCCGTGCACTGCGCGAACGAGCCCATCGAACGGCCTTCCTCGTAGGCGTCTTCGAGGCCGTCGAGGAACATGTGATCATACAGTGTGTCGTGACCCGCACGGGCGCCGCCACGATGTTTCTTGGTCAGGTAAGGCGCGTTGGTCATGCTCTCCATGCCACCCGCGATCACCATGTCGATCGTGCCGGCGGCCAGTGCCTCCGCACCCATGATGACCGTCTGCATGCCGGAACCGCAGACCTTGTTCACGGTCGTGGCCTGAACGGACTTCGGCAGACCTGCCTTCAGCGCGGCCTGGCGCGCGGGTGCTTGGCCAAGGCCCGCGGGAAGAACGCAGCCCATGTAGATGCGCTCGATGTCATCACCTGAGACGCCCGCGCGCTCTACAGCTGCCTTCACCGCAGTAGCGCCCAGGTCCGTGGCGCTGACGTCGGCCAGTGCGCCCTGCAGTCCCCCCATGGGGGTGCGCGCATAGGAGAGAATAACAATCGGGTCTTCGGCGGAAATCTGTGCCATGAAACGCCTTTCAGTGCTTGCTGTCGGACAGGACTTGTGAGGTCGCATAATGCTGCATTGCGGCAATGGCAATCCGCGCCGACTTGCATGTAAGGATTGATTGCTGAGCCTCCCAGAGTTGCGCCGGCATGCACCGTAACGCGTGCCTTGGCTGTGCTTTTCACTTCACGAATAGCAGGCAGCTGCCAGCACGGGCTTGCGCGCCGGTCCCGGCAGGACTAGGGCCCTGCTCAACCGGTTAACACAACGAGTCAGAGCCTTGGTCGACCTCTCGGAATACCTGCCGATCCTCATATTCCTGTTCATCGCACTCGCGCTGTCGAGCGCGTTTGTGTTTCTGCCGATGGGGGTCGCGCGCCTGACGGGCACGCACAATCCCACTGCTGACAAGCTCAGCGAATACGAATGCGGCTTCCCTGCGTTCGAGGATCCGCGCAGCCAATTCGACGTGAGATTCTATCTCGTCGCGATTTTGTTCATCATCTTCGATCTCGAAGCAGCGTTTCTGTTTCCGTGGGCCGTTTCCCTCGACCTGACGGGCTGGCCGGGCTGGATCACTATGATGGTATTCCTCGGCGAACTGGCGATTGGCCTGATTTACGCGTGGAAGAAGGGGGCTCTGGACTGGGCATGACGGACGTCGCGCAATTTCGTAAGGACGGTCACCTGCCGGAAAGTCAGGTGACGCTTCCGGATCAGGGTTTCTTCAACGGGCTCAATCAGGAGGTGTCCGACAAGGGCTTCCTCGTGACTTCGACCGAAGAGTTGTTTCAGTGGGCTCGCACAGGCTCGCTGTGGTGGATGACTTTCGGTCTCGCCTGCTGTGCGGTTGAAATGATCCACGTCAACATGCCGCGCTACGATATGGAGCGCTTCGGCGTTGCGCCGCGTGCATCGCCGCGCCAGTCGGATGTGATGATCGTGGCGGGTACCTTGTGTAACAAGATGGCTCCCGCGCTACGCCGGGTTTATGATCAGATGTCGGATCCCAAGTACGTGATCTCAATGGGTTCGTGCGCTAACGGTGGTGGCTACTATCACTACAGCTACAGCGTTGTGCGCGGGTGCGACCGGGTGGTTCCAGTCGATATCTACGTTCCTGGCTGCCCACCGACCGCTGAGGCGCTGCTATACGGCGTGATGCAGTTGCAGCGCAAAATCCGTCGCATCGGCACGCTCGAAAGGTAAGTCGACGATGACCGTCCTGCATTCCGCTCCAAAGATCGCTCCGAACGACGGGGTGCGCGAGGCTCTCGCGGCCGCCCTGGGCTCCTTAGTGATCGACACCAAGGAGGAGTTTGAAGAGATCGTCATCACGGTGCAGCGCGATCGCGTCGAGGACGCGTTGCGTCTCCTGCGAGACGAGCATGAGTACCAGATGCTCATGGAGATTGCCGGAGCGGACTATCCGTCGCGGGCTGAGCGTTTCGAAGTGGTCTACATGCTGCTGTCGCTCACCAGGAATCACCGCATCATGGTAAAGGTGCGCGCGGCAGAGAATACTCCGGTGCCAACGGTGACGACTCTCTGGCCCGTCGCTGGCTGGCTGGAGCGTGAGATTTTCGATCTCTACGGCGTGATCTTCGCGGGAAATCCCGACCTTCGCCGAATTCTTACCGACTATGGCTTTGAAGGGCATCCCTTCCGCAAGGATTTCCCTCTCACCGGTTACGTCGAGGTCCGCTATTCCGAAGAGGACAAGCGTGTCGTCTACGAGCCCGTGCGTCTGGATCAGGACCTGCGCACTTTCGACTTTATGAGTCCATGGGAAGGCGCGGATTACCAGTTGCCCGGTGATGAGAAGGCTGTGCCGGCTCCTCCGCCGGTCGCAGAGGTGAAGACGACGGATTCTCCGAAACAGACAGGTGCTGGTGAGAAGACCGATGCGAAGGCGGCTGAGAAGGTTGCGCCAAGTGTCGGAACGAGTGGCACAATCTCGGGGCAGGGGCAGAGTGAACCGGCTCCCGTTACGAGCTCTACTCCTGAGCCAGGCGCGCCTAAGCCGACTGCAGATCGCCCGGACAGGCCGGCTGACGGAGCGGCCAGCGCGAATGAGGGTACAGGCCCCGCACCCGAAGGTAGCTGATTATGAGCGGACTTTCCCTTGAGCGCTCGCCCACGACACAGGGCGATGCGATCGATAACTACACGATCAACTTTGGCCCCCAGCACCCTGCAGCGCACGGTGTGCTCCGTATGGTCATGGAGTTGGACGGCGAGGTTATCGAGCGTGTCGATCCGCACGTCGGACTGCTCCACCGCGGCACAGAGAAGCTGATCGAGCATAAAACCTATCTTCAGGCTTTGCCCTATTTCGATCGGCTCGATTACTGCTCGCCGATGTGCATGGAGCACAGCTATGTGCTGGCGATCGAGAAGCTCCTGAACCTTGAGGTTCCCATTCGGGCGCAGTATCTGCGTGTCCTCTTCGCCGAGCTGACACGCATCAAGAATCATATGCTCAACATCGGCAGCCACGTCATGGACGTGGGGGCGATGACGCCAAACCTGTGGCTGTTTGAGCTTCGTGAAGACTGCATGAACTTCTACGAGCGGGCTTCGGGTGCTCGCATGCACGCAGCCTGGTTCCGGCCTGGCGGCGTGCATCAGGACGTGCCGCTCAAGCTGCTGACGGACATCGGGGACTGGCTCGACACGCGTCTGCCCGAGCTGTTCGAGGACGCGATGAGCCTTGTCACAGGAAATCGCATCTTCAAGCAGCGCAACGTCGATATCGCGAAAGTGAGCCGCGACGACGCAATTGCCTGGGGCTTCTCCGGTCCGATGATTCGTGCGGCGGGTATTCCTTGGGATATCCGGAAGAGCCAGCCCTACGACGTCTACGACCGGATGGATTTCGAGATTCCCGTCGGTACCAATTCTGACTGCTATGACCGCTTCATGGTGCGTGTGGAAGAAGTGCGGCAGTCGGCCAAGATCATCAAGCAGTGCTTGGCTCAGATGCCAGAAGGGCCCATTGCTTCGACAGATCGGAAGATCGTTCCACCGAAGCGTGCCGAGATGAAGAGCTCGATGGAGTCTCTCATCCACCACTTCAAACTCTACACCGAGGGTTTTCACGTACCCGCAGGTGAAGTCTACGTTGCTACCGAGAGCCCCAAAGGGGAGTTCGGTGTCTATTTGGTTTCGGACGGTTCGAACAAGCCGTACCGCTGCAAGATCCGGCCAACAGCGTTCTCGCACCTTCAGGCGATGGACATGATGTGCAAAGGGCACATGCTGCCCGATGCCACAGCCATCCTTGGCGCGATCGACGTCGTTTTCGGAGAGTGCGACCGGTAGACCTTTGTCGACGGCTGGATCGGGCGAGGTGGGACTCTCCGGTGCGGCGCATGCGTAGCGGGAACGCGGGAGTACGTGAAATGAAGACGCAGATGTTCGAGATGACGCGGATGTGGGCGATGGTGACCGGCCTGGTTCTGGCGGTCTGGTACTTCGCCTCGGTCTATTTTGGTTACAAGGCCTCGGAGATGCTGCCGATGCTCGTAACCGCGATTGGTGGGTTCGAAATGTTCCTGTACGGGCAGGATGTATGGCTGAGGCGGCGGAGCAAACATGGCTGATCGGCTTGCCATCGCTGAGCAGATGATTGCGTACTACAATGCGCAGGACGCCGATGCGTATGTCACGCTGATGAGTGAGGACGCTTGCGAGGCGAGCTATCGCGGCGCAGTGCTGCGCAGCGGACGTGAGGGCGTGCGATCGGGTCTGAAGGCAATGTTTGCCGAGTTTCCGCAGAACCGCGCGGACATCGTTAAGAGCTACGAACTCGGCGAATACGTGGTGCTGCATGAGACGGTTTCGCGCTCACCCGACGCCGAGCCGTTCGAAGTGATGTCGATTTACAGTTTTGAGGGCGACAAGTGCTCTCGCGTGGAGTTTGTTCGCTGATGGCCGACCGCTACCTCGAACCGGACTCGCCCGAACTGCGGGCGCAGTGGGGCAACTTTGCCTGGACTCAGAAATGGGCAGAGAAGGCCAAGGCGGCGATCGCGCGCTACCCTGAGGGGCGTCAGCGCTCCGCCGTGATGGCGCTGCTCGACTATGCGCAGCGCCAAGTCGGCGAGGAGACCAACACGCAGGGGTGGTTGCCGATTCCGGTGATCGAATTCGTCGCACGGGAGCTGGACATGCCGGTCGTGCGTGTTCTCGAAGTGGCGACGTTCTACACCATGTACAATCTGGTGCCCGTAGGCCGCTTCCACGTTCAGGTATGCGGAACGACGCCGTGCATGCTGCGCGGTTCGGATGACCTTATCGCTGCTTGCGAGAGGCGCGGGATGCGCCATGGCCACACGACCGATGACGGGCTCTGGACCTTCACCGAAGTGGAGTGCATGGGCAATTGTGCATCGGCACCGATGGTCCAGATCAACGACGACAACTTCGAAGACCTGACGCAGGAGCGGCTGGACGCGGTCCTAGATGCGCTTGCGCGAGGCGACACGCCGAAAGCGGGAACGCAGGAGCCCGGTCGTCATACAGTCGAGCCGGCTGGCGCGTTGAGTACGCTGACCGCCATGGTCAACGAGAACCACGACTACCGGGGTGAGTGGCAATGAGCCTCGCTGACAAGGACCGTATCTTCACCAACGTCTACGGCTATCAGTCGTGGAACCTGGCTGCCGCGCAGGCGCGGGGTGACTGGGACAATACCAAGGAGCTGATTGCGCGCGGGCGCGACGCGATCATCCAGGAGATGAAGGACTCTGGCTTGCGCGGGAGGGGTGGCGCAGGCTTCCCCACGGGCATGAAGTGGTCGTTCATGCCCAAGCAACCGCCGCTGGACGCTGCGGGCAAGCCAAAGCCGAGCTTCCTTGTCATCAACGCCGACGAGTCCGAGCCGGGCTCTTGCAAGGACCGGGAGATCATTCGCCACGATCCGCACAAGTTGATTGAAGGTGCGCTGGTGGCCGGCTTCGCGATGGGTGCGCGCGCCGCTTACATCTACATTCGCGGTGAGTACATTCGTGAGGCCGAGGTGCTCTTCGCTGCCGTGCAGGAGGCTTACGACGCCGGTCTGCTCGGTAAGAACGCGGCCGGTTCCGGCTACGACTACGACGTCTTCGTGCACCGTGGTGCTGGTGCTTACATCTGCGGTGAAGAAACCGCGATGATCGAGAGTCTGGAAGGCAAGAAAGGCCAGCCGCGCCTGAAACCGCCGTTCCCTGCAGGGGCCGGGCTCTACGGTTGCCCCACCACGGTTAACAATGTTGAGTCGATTGCTGTCGCGCCGACGATCCTGCGGCGTGGCGCTGCGTGGTTTTCCAGCTTCGGCAATGAGAACAATCGCGGCACGAAGCTTTTCCAGATCAGCGGCCATGTGAACAAGCCGTGCGTAGTCGAGGAGGAGATGAGCATCCCCTTCCGCGAACTGATCGAGCGTCATTGCGGCGGGATCCGCGGCGGTTGGGACAATTTGCTTGCCGTCATCCCCGGTGGTTCATCCGTGCCCCTAGTCCCGGCTGCGCAGATCATGGACTGCCCGATGGATTTCGACGGGCTTAAGGCGGTTGGATCGGGGCTCGGCACCGCAGCCGTGATTGTCATGGACAAATCGACGGACATCGTTCGCGCCATCAGCCGTCTGTCCTATTTCTACAAGCATGAGTCCTGTGGCCAATGCACGCCCTGCCGAGAGGGGACAGGGTGGATGTGGCGGGTCATGGAACGCCTCCGCACTGGCGAGGCTCATGTGGACGAGATCGACATGCTTCAGCAGGTCACGAAGCAGGTTGAAGGCCACACCATCTGCGCCCTCGGAGATGCCGCCGCCTGGCCGATCCAGGGCCTCATCCGCCACTTCCGCCCCGAACTCGAACGCCGAATCGAAGAGCGGCTCGGTTCGCTGCAAGAGGCTGCCGAATAATGCCAAAGCTGACCATCGACGGCGTCGAGCTTGAAGTCCCGAACGGCGCTACCGTTCTCCAGGCCTGCGAACTTGCCGGCAAAGAGATACCCCGCTTTTGCTATCATGAGCGGCTGTCGATTGCCGGCAACTGCCGCATGTGCCTTGTCGAGGTTAAGCCCGGACCGCCCAAGCCGCAGGCCTCCTGCGCACTGCCAGCCACCGAAGGGCAGGAGATCCGCACCGATTCCGAAATGGTGAGGAAGGCGCGCGAGGGTGTGATGGAGTTCCTCCTCATCAACCACCCTCTGGATTGCCCGATCTGCGACCAGGGGGGTGAGTGCGACCTGCAGGATCAGGCCATGGCCTATGGGCGTGGCGGCTCGCGCTATCACGAGAACAAGCGCGCGGTCACCGAGAAGTACATGGGGCCGCTGATAAAGACTGCGATGACCCGGTGTATTCATTGCACCCGCTGCGTGCGCTTCTCCGAGGAGATCGCCGGCGTTGACGAGATCGGCGCACTTTACCGCGGCGAAAACATGCAGATCACGACGTATCTCGAGCATGCCGCGAAGCATGAGCTCTCGGCGAACGTGATTGATCTGTGTCCTGTTGGCGCACTGACCAGCCGTCCGCACGCGTTCGAGCTACGCCCGTGGGAGCTCAAGAAGACGCTCGGAATAGACGTCTCGGACGCCACGGGCGCGAACATTCGCATCGACAGCCGTGGTCGCGAGGTCATGCGCGTTCTGCCGCGCAACAATGACGACGTGAACGAGGAATGGTTGAGCGACAAGGGGCGCTATCAGGTGGACGGCCTTATGCGCCGGCGCCTTGATCGCCCGTGGATCCGCCGCGATGGCAAGCTGCATCCGGCGAATTGGGAGGAGGCGTTCACCGCGATCGCTTCCTTGAACCCGGGCAGCAGCATCGCCGCCATCGCCGGAGATCTCGTCGACTGCGAAACGATGTTTGCGGCCAAAAAGCTACTCGGTGCCCTCGGGTCGAGCCTGCTGGAAGGCCGGCAGACGGGAATGGATTATGCGACGGACAGCCTGGCCGCAGTGAACTTCAACTCGACATTCGCCGGGATTGAAACCGCGGACGTCATTCTGATCTCAGGTTCGATGGTGCGCTGGGAAGCTCCGCTGGTGAATGTCCGGATTCGCAAGGCGGTGAAGCGCGGCGCAAAGGTCTTCCTGATCGGCCCGGAGTGGGAAACCACGTTCGGCGGCGAATTCATCGGCGACGACTTGTCGTTGCTCGGAAACCTCCCTGAGGCGGTTGTGCGTGCTTTTGGCGAGGCCAAGCGCCCGGCGATCATCGTGGGCGGGGCGGGGCTCGGTCGCGGAGGGCTTGAGGCAGCTCTGGCGCTGGCAGGCAACTTCAACCTCGTGCGCGAGCTGGAAGACGGCACGCGCTGGAACGGCTTCAACGTCCTGCATATGGGGGCGAGCCGCATGGGCGGGCTGATGCTCGGCTTCGCGCAGAAGGGTGGCATCGCCGATCTCGTTTCAGCCAAGCCGAAGGTCGTCATTTCGCTCGGCGCAGACGAGGTGGATTACACCCGTTTTGCCGGTTCGATGATCGTCTACATCGGCCATCACGGTGATAAAGGCGCGCATGCTGCCGATATCATCCTGCCCGGCGCGGCTTATGTCGAAAAGGCGGGAACATACGTCAACACAGAAGGACGGGTGCAGTTCTCTGACAAGGCCGTGTTCGCGCCCGGCGACGCACGCGAGGATTGGACAATCCTCCGCGCTCTCGCCGATGCGTTTGGCGCGAGGGTCGGGTTCGACAGCTTCGAAGAACTGCGTGCCGCTATGATCGCAGAGGTGCCGGCTCTTGGCACGGAGGGATTGGCAGACTACGGAAGCGACCTACCGTCTGGTGGCGGTTCCGCTTCGGGCGCCATCGCCTATCCGATCCAGGACTTCTATATGACCAACCCGATCGCCCGCGCCAGTGCGGTCATGCAGCGCTGCTCGGCCGAATTGCTGCACGGTGAGGACTTCGCGGAGGCAGCGGAATGACCGCTTTCTTCCAGTCGCTTGGCATGTCGTTCGAGTGGGCATGGGCCGTCGCAACGATCTGCGGAATTCTCCTGATCGCGCTGCCCCTGATGTTGGGCGTCGCGATGATCATCTATGCGGACCGGAAGATCTGGGCCGCGATGGCGTTGCGTCGCGGACCCAACGTTGTCGGACCCTTCGGTCTGCTTCAGTCGTTCGCAGACGGCCTGAAGGTCTTTCTGCAGGAAACGATCATTCCGTCGGCGGCGAATAAGGGCATTTTCCTGATCGCACCGATCGTGACGTTTACCGTGGCACTGCTGGCGTGGGCGGTGATCCCGTTCAACTCTGGCGCGGTCCTGGCCGACATCAATGTTGGCCTGCTCTACGTGCTCGCGATCAGTTCACTGGGCGTGTACGGGACGGTCATGGCCGGGTGGGCCTCCAACTCCAAATATCCGTTCTTCTCGGCCATGCGCGCGTCGGCGCAAATGATCAGCTACGAAGTCTCGATTGGTTTCATTCTGATCTGTGTTGTGCTGTGGGCCGGCACCTTCAATATGAACGAGATCGTTGAAGCGCAGCGCGGGCACGGCCTTGGCATCGTCAACGGCTTCTGGTTCAATATCCTGCTCTTCCCGATGTGGGTCATGTTCCTCATCTCGGGCATGGCAGAGACGCAGCGCGCTCCCTTCGACCTCACCGAGGCAGAATCCGAACTCGTCGCGGGCTACCAGACCGAATACTCGTCCATGGCTTTCGCACTCTACTGGCTTGGCGAGTACGCGAACGTCCTGCTGATGTGTGCGTTGAATGCGACGCTCTTCTTCGGCGGATGGTTGCCGCCGATTGATTGGGCGCCGCTCTATTACGTGCCGGGCTTCATCTGGTTGCTGCTGAAGATTCTGTTCTTCTTCTTTGTATTTTCTTGGGTCAAGGCGACGGTGCCTCGGTACCGCTACGACCAGCTGATGCGGCTGGGCTGGAAGGTGTTCCTTCCCGTTTCGCTCGGTTTCGTAGTGCTCGTCTCGGGCTGGCTGATGTTCACGAGGTATGGCGCATGAGTGTCGCCCAACTAGTCAAGTCCTTCACTCTCTACGAGTTTGTGAAGGCTCACGCGCTGACGCTGAAGTACTTCTTCAAGCCGAAAGCCACCATCAACTATCCGTTCGAACGCAACCCGCTTTCGCCGCGCTTTCGTGGTGAGCACGTCTTGCGGCGCTATCCCAACGGAGAGGAGCGATGCATTGCGTGCAAGCTGTGCGAGGCTGTGTGTCCCGCGCAGGCGATCACGATCGAGGCAGAGCCGAGAGCCGACGGATCACGTCGTACCACCCGGTATGATATCGACATGACCAAATGCATCTACTGCGGCTTCTGTCAGGAAGCGTGTCCGGTCGATGCCATCGTTGAAGGGCCGAACCTGGAGTTCACGACGGAAACGCGTGAGGAACTGCTCTACGACAAGGCGAAGCTTCTGGCGAACGGGGACAAGTGGGAGCGGGCGATTGCCGCGAACCTTGAAGCCGATGCGCCCTACCGCTAGGGGGCCGCGGGGCTCATGATTCAGACTTTCGCCTTTTACCTTTTTGCGGTCCTGACGATCGCCTCGGGCGCGATCACTATTCTCGCCCGCAACCCGGTGCATTCCGTGCTCTGGCTCATCCTGGCGTTTTTCAACGCTGCCGGCCTTATGGTACTCGTCGGTGCCGAGTTTATCGCGATGCTCCTCGTGATCGTCTATGTCGGTGCGGTCGCGGTGCTGTTCCTGTTCGTCGTCATGATGCTGGACATTGACTTTGCCGAACTGCGCTCCGGGTTTGTGAAGCATTTCCCGCTCGGCATGTTGATCGCGCTGGTCCTGCTGGCCGAAATAGTGCTTGGCATCGGTGCCTACCGCGCGGGGGCGCTGGAGCTTGGTGCACCTGATGGCATGGCAGCTACACCTGTAGGGGTCAGCAATATCACTGCGATCGGCGCTCTGCTGTACGGCCGCTATCTGTTCCTCTTCGAGGCATCGGGTCTGATCCTGCTCGTCGCGATGATCGGCGCGATTGTGCTGACGCACTATCAGCGCACGGACACCCGGGCGCAGAACATTGCGCGGCAGATTGCGCGGCGTCCGGAGGACTCCACCGTGAACGTCAAGCCGGAAATTGGTAAGGGGGTCAGCCTCTGATGATCGGCATCGAACACTACGTCGTCGTCAGCTCGATCCTGTTCGTGCTTGGCGTCCTGGGCATTTTCCTCAACCGCAAGAACATCATCGTCATCCTGATGGCGATCGAACTGATCCTGCTTTCGGTGAACATCAATCTGGTGGCGTTTAGCGCGTTTTTGCAGGACCTCACCGGGCAAGTCTTCGCGATGTTCGTGCTCACGGTGGCTGCGGGGGAAGCGGCCATCGGTCTCGCCATTCTCGTGATCTACTATCGGAGTCGCGGCACGATTGCCGTCGACGACGCAAATCGGATGAAGGGATAAGACCGTGCATCCCATCATCTACATTGTTTTCCTGCCTCTTCTGGCAGCGATCGTCGCCGGGCTTGGAAACAAGGCGCTTGGCAACTTTGGGGCCAAGGTCATCACGACCGGCGCCCTGTTTGTCGCATGTGCGCTGTCCTGGCCGATCTTTATCGGCTTCCTTTCGGGGACTGCGGAGGCGAGCGTCATCCCGGTTCTGAAGTGGGTCCAGTCCGGCACCATGACCTTCGACTGGACGCTGCGGGTGGATACGCTGACGGCAGTGATGCTGGTCGTGATCACCAGTGTCTCGGCTCTGGTTCACCTCTACTCCTGGGGGTACATGGACGAAGAGCCGGATCAGCCGCGCTTCTTTGCCTATCTGTCGCTGTTCACGTTCGCCATGTTGATGCTGGTGACCGCCGACAACCTCGTGCAGATGTTCTTCGGCTGGGAGGGCGTGGGTCTGGCCTCGTACCTGCTGATTGGCTTCTGGTTCCGCAAGCCCTCAGCAAGTGCAGCCGCGATCAAGGCGTTCGTGGTGAACCGCGTCGGCGACCTTGGCTTCATGCTAGGCATTTTCGGCACCTTCCTGGTGTTCGGTACGGTGTCGATTCCTGAAATTCTCGCTGCCGCGCCGGGCATGGCGGGCTCGACCATCGGCTTCCTGGGATATCGTCTCGATACGATGACGGTGCTGTGCCTCCTGCTCTTCATCGGAGCGATGGGCAAATCCGCTCAGCTTGGCCTGCACACATGGTTGCCGGATGCGATGGAAGGCCCCACGCCGGTTTCGGCTCTGATTCACGCAGCGACGATGGTCACTGCAGGCGTCTTTATGGTGTGCCGTCTGTCGCCGATGTTCGAAGCAGCCCCGGTGGCACTTGGCTTCGTGACGTTTATCGGAGCGTCCACCTGCTTCTTCGCTGCGACGATCGGCTGCACGCAGTGGGATATCAAGCGGGTGATCGCATATTCCACCTGCTCTCAGCTGGGATACATGTTCTTCGCTGCAGGTGTGGGTGCGTACGGAGCTTCGATGTTCCACCTGTTTACGCACGCATTCTTCAAGGCGTTGCTGTTCCTTGGGGCCGGTTCGGTCATTCACGCAATGCACCATGAGCAGGACATGCGTTACTATGGCGCGTTGCGGAGCAAGATCCCCGTAACCTTCTGGGCGATGACCGCAGGTACGCTCGCGATTACGGGTGTCGGCATCGTCAACGTCTTCGGTTTTGCAGGGTTCTATTCTAAGGATGCTATCCTTGAGGCTGCTTACGCTTCAAACTCGCAGGTTGGCAGCTATGCCTTTTGGCTGGGTATTGCTGCCGCGCTGATGACAAGCTTCTATTCATGGCGTCTCGTGTTCCTGACGTTCTTCGGAAAGCCCAGGTGGGCAGCGTCCGAGCACATTCAGCATGCCGTCCACGATGCGCATGGCCATGGTCATGTGGACACGCACGGCCACGGGACCGCGGAAGACAATGCGCCTGCACAGGAGCATTCGGGTCATGAGGATCACGGCGTATCTGCATCTCACGAGGTGCCGGATCATGGCCAGGGCGAGGGAACTGGCGGCTATCGTCCGCATGAGAGCCCTGCAGTGATGCTGCTGCCCCTCGTATTGCTCTCAATCGGGGCCATCTTCGCCGGGTTCGTTTTCCATCACGCCTTCATCAGCGCGGGAACAGGCGAGTTCTGGAGAGGCAGCTTGGTCTTCTCCGAGCACCTCGTTCACGAACTGCACGCAGTGCCGACGTGGGTCAAATGGGCGCCGTTCACGGTGATGGCGTTAGGGCTGCTGATTGCGTGGTATGGCTATGTCCGGAATACGCGCTTCCCGGCGGCCGTCGCTGATCAACTCGGGCCGATCTATACCTTCGTTTATCGAAAGTGGATGTTCGATGAGCTTTACCACTACGTGTTCGTAGTGCCGGCTCTTTGGCTGGGCCGTGTGTTCTGGAAGGTCGGCGATGTGGGCATCATCGATCGGTTCGGTCCGAACGGCGCTGCTTGGGTCGTGAGCAAGGGTTCGCAGTACGCGCATAAGGTTCAGTCCGGCTATCTGTACAGCTATGCGCTAGTCATGCTGATCGGGCTGGTTGCCGCAATCAGCTGGGTGATCGCATGATCGCCTTGGTTCAGGGGGTTCGAGTGGTACAATCAAGAGGGCATGAGTGATGGGAGACTTTCCGATCCTCTCCCTGATGCTGCTGGTGCCGCTCGTGGCGGCGGGCGCATGTCTGTTCCTTCAGGCTCAGGCGGCAAGGACCGTCGCTTTGATGGCGACTTTGGTCGATCTGGCGCTGGGCGTTGTGCTCTGGCTCAGTTTCGATGTCGGTGGCGCGCAATGGCAGTTCACCGAACGTCATGCGATCTTCTCAAGCTTCTCTTATGCGTTGGGTATCGACGGCATTGCTCTGTTGCTGATCATGCTGTCGGTTTTCCTGATGCCGGTGTGCATCGGCGCGAGCTGGACTTCGGTGAACAAGCGCGTCGGTGAGTACATGGCAGCGTTCTTGCTGATGGAAACGCTGATGATCGGCGTGTTTGCGGCCCAGGATCTGTTCCTGTTCTACATCTTTTTCGAGGCCGGCCTGATTCCGATGTACCTGATTATCGGCGTGTGGGGCGGCGACAACCGGATTTACGCCAGCTATAAGTTCTTCCTCTACACTCTGCTTGGATCAGTAGTGATGCTGATCGCGATGCTGTGGATGGCGAACGAGGCTGGCACCACAGACATCCCGACGCTGATGGCATACGATTTCGCGCCTGGCGTACAGACGTGGCTGTGGCTCGCCTTCTTTGCCAGCTTTGCGGTCAAGATGCCGATGTGGCCTGTGCACACCTGGCTTCCAGATGCGCACGTGCAGGCGCCAACTGCAGGTTCGGTGATTCTTGCAGGCGTGCTGCTGAAAATGGGTGGCTATGGCTTCATCCGTTTCTCGCTGCCGATGTTCCCCGAGGCGAGCGCTCAATTCGCACCTCTAGTGTTCGCTCTGTCGATGCTCGCGGTGGTGATCACATCGCTGATCGCGCTTGTGCAAAGCGACATGAAGAAGCTCATCGCCTATTCGTCCGTCGCGCACATGGCGATCGTGACACTGGGCCTTTTTGCCTTCAATGTTCAGGGGCTTGAGGGCGCCATGATCGTGATGCTGAGCCATGGACTCGTCTCTGGCGCGCTGTTCCTGTGCGTCGGCGTGATCTATGATCGGCTGCACACGCGGGAGATTGCCCGGTATGGCGGTCTTTCCATCAACATGCCGCGCTATGCGCTGTTTTTCCTGCTGTTCACGATGGCTTCCATTGGGCTGCCAGGCACTTCGGGCTTCGTAGGTGAGTTCTTGAGCCTCGCGGGGATCTACCAGGTGTCTAGCTGGGTCGCGCTGGTGGGAACGACCGGGATCATTCTTGGCGCCGCCTACATGTTGTACCTTTATCGGCGCGTCGCGTTCGGTGAGCAGAGGAACGCGGATGCTGCCGCCATGCCAGACCTGACTTTCCGTGAGTACGTCATGATGATCCCGCTTGGCTTGGCGGTTCTGTGGATGGGTGTCTATCCAGAGAGCTTTTTGGCACCGATGCGCAGCGACATTGCCGCGCTCGATGCCAGGCTAGCCCGCGCGCGGCCAGCGGGTGATGCCAAGCTGGTGATGGGCAAGGGGCAGACGCCCGCACATGAAGAAGCGTCCCATGGGGAGGGGGCACACTGATGGATTTCGCCCATTCCCTTGGCCTGATTGCTCCGGAAGTAACGCTAAGCGTCGCCGGGCTTGTGTTGCTGCTTGTCTCGGCGTGGAGCGGTGACAAGGCTGCGCGCCTGATCGCCATCGTATCAGTTGCTGTGCTGATCGGCTGTATGTTCCTGACCGCTCCAGCCCTGTTTCAGGGAGCGATGGGGCCGGATGTAACCGCATTCGGAGGGCAGTATCGTGCGGATGCGTTTGCGTCCTTCGCGAAGCTCCTGATCTACGGCAGCGCTGCGGCGGCGCTGGTGGTGACGCCGGCATTTTTCGACCGCTTCGGTGGAATGCGGGCAGAGTACCCTGTGCTCGTGCTGTTCGGTGCGTTGGGAATGGGCATGATGGCCTCTGCCGGCGACCTGTTGACGCTCTATATCGGTTTGGAGCTCAACTCGCTGGCCTCGTACGTGCTCGCGGCCATTCTGCGCAATGACAGCCGGTCAGCAGAGTCGGGGCTGAAGTACTTCGTGCTTGGCGCGTTGGCTTCGGGCATCCTGCTCTTCGGGGTAAGCCTCACTTACGGCTTCACCGGTACGACATCGTTCGCAGGGATCAACCTGGCACTGAGCGGCGGTCTTTCGGCTGGCGCGCTGTTCGGCATCGTGTTCATGCTTGCAGGTCTCGCGTTCAAGATCAGTGCGGTTCCATTCCACATGTGGACCCCTGACGTGTACGAGGGTGCGCCTACCCCTGTAACGACGTTCTTCGCCACAGCCTCCAAAGCGTCCGCCCTTGCATTGACCATGCGCGTCGCGCTCGAGGCGTTTGGCTCGCAGGCAGACGCATGGCGGCAGATCGTGATCTTCGCGGCACTGGCGTCGATCGTGGTAGGTGCCCTCGGAGCGATTGCCCAGACAAACATCAAGCGTCTGATGGCCTATTCTTCGATCAACAATGTAGGCTTTGTGTTGATCGGTCTGGCCGTAGCCACCCCGCAGGGCGCGGCTGCGATGCTGGTGTATCTGGTCATCTATGTCATCATGTCGCTTGGCGGTTTTGTCGCGGTGCTGATGCTCAGAGACGGCGAAGGAAATCAGGTTGAGGCTATTGCCGATCTGGCAGGTCTTTCGCGCACGCGTCCTGGCCTTGCATTGGCGCTTGCGATCATCATGTTCAGCCTCGCAGGCATACCGCCGCTTTTCGGGTTCTGGGGCAAGTTCGTTGTGTTTCAGGCGGCGGTTCAGGGCGGCTTTGTCGCGCTGGCTGCAATCGGCATCGCGGCGTCCGTGATTGGCGCTTACTATTACATCAAGATCGTCAAGATCATGTATTTCGATGAGCCGGCTGGTGTGGTGACGGGACGCAGCGATTGGGCCCACAACGTCCTGTTGGTCCTTGCTGCGCTCTTCATGTCGCCTCTCGGATATTTCCTGACGCGCTGGCTCGACGGTGTGGCTGCGACGGCGGCTGCTGTGCTGTTCCTCCCCGTTTGATGCGACGGCTTTGATCGAGGTCGTCGCCGAGACTGGATCGACCAACACTGATCTCACAACACGTGTGAGTGCAGGTGAGATGGTGAGTGAGGGGCATTGGCTCGTCGCCGACCGTCAGGTCCGCGGTCGTGGGCGACATGGGCGGACCTGGAGCGATGGCGCCGGGAACTTCATGGGCTCGACGCTGATAAGGTTGAGGGCTGGCGATCCACCAGCTCACACCCTCTCGTTGGCTGCAGGTGTAGCGGTCTTCGAGGCGTTGTGCGCGGTCGCGCCTGGGACAAGGGAGCAGCTTAGCCTCAAATGGCCGAACGATGTGCTGGTCGGGCCTGCGAAGCTTGCGGGCATTCTGCTGGAGCGGGTAGGCGAAGCGGTGGTGGTCGGCGTGGGCGTTAACCTGTTACATGCGCCAGATGTGGAAGGCAGGGCGGTGGCGAGCCTGGCATCGCTCGGCCATGTGGTCGACCGTGATGCATTCGCAGCAACGCTCGATACGGCTTGGGGCGAGGTGCTTCAGCTCTGGCGCTTTGGAGGGTGGGCGCAAGTTCGCTCTCGCTGGCTGGCCCGGGCGCATCCCGTTGGCACGGCCCTGGCGGTCCACGGTTCTGAGAACGGGGTGCTGCATGGCGTGTTCCTCGGGCTCGACAGCGAAGGGGCCTTGCAACTCGAAGACACGGGCGGCACCAGACGCACCATTCACGCCGGCGAAGTCCTCATAGACAGCCGTTGATCGGGATTACCGAACCATGCTGCTCGCAATCGATGCAGGCAATACCAATGTCGTTTTTGCGCTCTTCGAGGGGCGCACGCTTAAAGGGCGCTGGCGGATTGCGACGGATCCGCGGCGCACGGGGGATGAGTATGCGGTCTGGCTGATGCAGCTTCTTGAGATCCGAGGAGTGGAGCGGCAGGCAATCGATCGAATCATCATCTCTACGGTCGTGCCACGCGCCTTGCACAACCTTGATGTGCTCTCCAGGCACTACTTCGGCATCGAGCCGCTGATCGCGGGACAAGGCGCCGCCAGCTACGCCATCGATATCGACGTGGACGAACCGCGTTCGCTCGGCGCCGACCGCGCGGTGAATGCGGTTGCCGCACACGCGAAGTATGCAGGTGATTTGATCGTCATCGATTTCGGGACGGCGACTACGCTCGACGTGATCGACTTCAACGGCGCCTACAAGGGGGGGATCATCGCGCCCGGTATCAATCTTTCGCTCGATGCCCTCGTCGGCAACACCGCGATGCTTCCGCGCATTGCAATCGAAGTGCCGGAGAGTTCGAGCGTGATCGGACGCAACACAGAGGACCAGATGCTGATTGGTGTGTTCTGGGGCTATGTTGCCATGATGGAGGGGCTGATCGCACGAATCCGATCGCAGATTGGTCGCCCTGCGAAAGTCATAGCCACCGGCGGCCTTGCCGTGTTGTTCGATGAGGCAGCGGACATCTTTGATGCCGTTGACCCCGACCTCACGCTCGAAGGCCTGGCCATTCTAGCGGAGCGTGCTTCTAAGTGACGAATACAAACAAACCGGGTGAGGAACTGCTTTTCTGCGCCCTGGGAGGCTCGGGTGAGATTGGCATGAACGTCAATCTCTACGGCTGCCGCGGCAAGTGGATCATGGTCGACCTCGGGATGACCTTCAGTGGGAATGAGTACCCTGGTGTCGATCTCGTTTTCGCGGATCTGGACTTTATCGAACAACGGCGGGAGGATCTGCTCGGAATCGTGCTCACTCATGCGCATGAGGATCACATCGGGGCGGTTCCATACTTTGCCAGGAAGCTGGGCGCTCCCCTCTATGCGACGCCCTTCACCGCCCGTCTCGTGGCCGCAAAGCTGCAGGAGGAGGGCATTCTCGACGAGGTCGAGCTTAACGTCGTCAATGATCTCGATGAGTTTGAGCTCGGTCCCTTCGGGATCAGCTATGTGCCGCTTGCGCACTCCATCGCAGAAGGCAACGCGCTGCTGATTGATACGCCGTTCGGCCGTGTATTTCACACAGGTGACTGGAAGATCGATGAGGAGCCGCAGATCGGTACTCCCGCAACGGCTGCCGAACTGACGGAGATCGGCGACGAGGGGGTGCTCGCGCTGGTGTGTGACTCCACCAACGTCTTCAACCCCGAACCTTCGGGTTCTGAGGGTGAGGTCTATCGCGGGCTGCAGCTTGAAGTGGCCAAGCATAAGGGACGCCGGGTGCTGGTCACCACGTTCGCGTCGAACGTTGCGCGACTTCAGACGCTTGGGGCTGTCGCACGCGCGACGGGGCGACAGCTCTGCGTGGCCGGGCGCTCGCTTGATCGTATCATCGAGGCGGGTCAGGCGAGTGGATATCTGAAGGATCTGCCCACGCCTGTCGACTTCGACACGGCGATGAGTCTGCCGCGCGGCGAAGTGCTTATCGTTGCGACAGGTGGCCAGGGCGAACCCCGTGCGGCGCTGGCCCGCGTCGCCGAGGAAAATCATCCCCTGGCCCTCGAAGCGGGGGACGTCGTTCTGTTCTCAAGCCGTCAGATCCCCGGGAACGAGATTGCGATCGGGCGGATCCAGAATCGTCTTGCCGAGCGTGGTATCGTTCTGGTGACCGACCGCCAAAGCCTGATCCACGTTTCAGGTCACCCCGGTCGCCCGGAACTTGAGGCGCTCTACCGTTGGATGCGTCCTGAGATCCTGGTGCCGGTGCATGGTGAGATCAGGCACATGCGCGAGCAGGCAAGCCTCGGCCTGGCGAGCGGCATACCCAAGGCCGTGTTTCAAACGAATGGCGATCTCGTGCGACTTGCGCCGGGAGCGCCGGGTAAGATCGACGAAGTGCGCGCCGGCAGGCTCGTTCTGGATGGCGACATGATCGTGCCGGCCGACGGGGACGCCGTAGTCATGCGTCGCCGGCTTTCCAACGCCGGTGTCGTAACCGTGGCGGTTGGAAAGCAAGGCGAGGTCCAGGTTGAGGCCTTGGGACTTCCTCTTGAACTCGAACGAGAGAGCTTCCTTGATGAAGTCCGGCGCGACGTCGAGGGCGCCTGTGCGGGTGCGCGAAAGGCGCGTGCGGACGCCGGCAAGACCCGCGAGGCAGTGCGGCTTGCGGCACGCCGGGCGGCGTCCCGGTGGACGGGCAAGAAGCCGCAAATCATCGTGATGATGGCACAGGAAGGCTGAGGGCTGCTCAGATGGAATGGACTTCGATCCTGGCGATTTATGCCCTGCTATGGGTGCTGAGTGCGTTTCTTGTTCTGCCGTTCGGACTGCGCACACCCGACGAGGTGCAGGGGCACCAGGTCGAGAAAGGGCACGCGGATAGTGCGCCCGTCAACTTCCGTCCGGGCAAGGTGGCGCTACGTGCGGCCATCCTGGCTCTGATCCTGATGGTGGTGTTCTACGTGAACTACATCAATGGGTGGGTCGTTGCCGAAGATCTCAACTTCTTCGGCACGCCCCCTCTCAAGGAGATGGGGTACTGATTACAGCGCGGGCAGCAGGGCTGCAGCGCGTCTCCTAACTGCGGAGACGTTCAATGCCCTGTGCCAGCACGACGTACAGTTTACCCATGTCGGAGGAGAGCAGGGTCACGCCCAAGGCATTGCCCTCACGCGTGGAAAGGACTTGCCGCAGCAGCGCTTCGAAATCGTGAATGTAGCGGTTCACATGCTCGCGGAAGCTGTCGTCCCGCTCGAAGAGTTGCTGGATCGCCCGTGCTTCGCCAGCCTCGATCAGCGAAACAGCGCGGCGCGTGAAGATCCCACGGTCCCCGCGCAGGTAAGCGGACCACGCCGTGTCGCCGACGTCCGCCGATAGGGCCGCTGCGATGTCGATGGCATTTGACTTGAGCGAGTCGGTAATGAGCGCAGCGCGGCGGCTAAAGTCGTTATCGACTTGCTCCTGTGCGCGCTCACGGGCCTGAGTAACCCGGTTCTCAAGGTTCTGGACAGCCTCTTCCACGCTCGCAAGCTGTTCGCGCATTTGCGTCGCCATTTCGCGCCCGGCGCCGGACGCATGCGCGACGGCTTGCTCCAGAGCGCCTGCGGCTTCGGCGGCGCGGGGGCGCATGACTTTGTCGATGGCCTGTGCGCTTTCCTCCCCGAGGCGCTCCGCAAGAGCGCGCACCTTTACGGTGCCCTCGTCGTCCAGTGCGGCCAGCACCCCACGCACTGCGCTTGCCAGGTCTTCGATCGCGCCGCTGAGTTCATCGCGAGTGGCCGCGCCCACGCGCCTCCCGCTCTGCTCGACTTCATCGACCGCCGACTGCAGCGCCAAAATTTCGGCGCGGTGTGTCTCGTTGAGTTGCGAAACGGAGCCTTGGCTGGCGTTGAGCTCTGTCTGGAAATTGGCCAGAGCCTCGCGCGTGGCATCGATCTTCGCGTGAAGCTCACTGCTGCGTCGCGAACCGCCTTCGAGATCCTCGACGAGGGTGAGGATCTTGTCGCCGAGCCGCGAGAGCCGATCATCGGCGACGGACAGCGCTTCGGGAAGAGCGCTGGCGCTCTCTTTCGCGCTCGCCTGGATCAGCTCAAGCAAGCGGACGCTGGCATCGGTCAGGCGATCAACCTCGCTTTCCGTAGCGGCCAGGGTGGTGCGCGATGCGGTAAGACGCTCGCCAAGAACCGCCAGGCTTGTGGTCAGCGTGGCCTCGATCTCTGCCCCGCTCTGGGCGACGGCGGCCATGCGTTGGCCGTGATCGCCCAGCGTTGCCACCAAGGTTTCCGAACGGCGGGTGAGAGCGTCCGTATGCCGCTCATGTTCCGCCAGCCTTTCGGCAATCTCTCCGTCCAGCGCCGCGAGCTGAGCCGTGATGCGGGCGAGGGCGGTCTGCTCGTCTGCCGAAAGGCGTGACTGGAACTCGCTGGTTCGCATCGCGAGCTGCCCCGCGCGCTCTTCCAGACCTGCAAGCGCGGCCTGTTCTGCCGCAGACAGCCGTTCATGCAGTTCCCCACTGCGAGCGGCGAGCATGTCGGCGCGTTCGCGAAGGGCTTCCAACGCGCGCTTCTCGGCCTCGTGGATGCGACCCTCGAGCTCCGTCCGCTGTTGCTCGACTGCGGTGAGGCGGGAGGACCAGGCTTCCGCGGCGCGGGTCTCGCCGTCCTGAATTGCCCGGCCGACTACACCGCTCTCGTCCCGCAGCGCCCTCAGGCGAGCACGAAGCGACGTCAGGCTTTCGGCTTCATGGTTGTCGAGAGCCGCGCGTGCGCTCTCAACTTCGTCCGCCAGAGCCGCAGCGCGCGTGCGAATGGCGGCGAGCGCCTCTACCTCGTGACTTTCCAGTTGCCCGCGGAATTCTGTACCGCGCGCGGCCAGCGCTTCGAAACGCGCGGCCGCCAGCTTCTCCAGATCCTCGCAGGAGCGCACAAACTCGGAGGTGGCTCCATCCATTGCCTGGCGAACGGCGGCCACCTGCTGGTTGCAGGCTGCCCCGAACTCATTGAGGCGATTGAAACCGGCGACCAGGTCCTCGAGCTGGTCATGCGCGGTCCGCCCGGCGTTCCCGATGTTGTTGGTGACGTCCTTCGCAGAGCTGGCGATGACCGGAAGCTGTGTTCGCAGCCGGTCCATGTTGTCCAGGGCCGACTTGCTTACCGTCTGCATGGTGTCGAGGCGGACGCCGTTTTCGCGGATCAGTTCCTGCAGCCGATCCGCGTTCTGCGTCAGCCGTTCGACGGCCAGACGGCCAAGCGTTTCCAGGTCTCGCGACTGGGAGGCGATGAATTCCCGCGCAAGGCTCAACTCTCCGTTGATGGTGGCAAGACGGGTCTCAAGCTGAGCGCTCTCGCGCGAAAGCAGTGCCGCGGCGTCACCAAACCGAGCCGCTTCGCGGCGGCTGCTTCGCATCATCAGGAGCCAAATGACGCCGATCAGCAGCACGGGAACCGCCCATTGAGCGACAAGTTCGGGAGCCGTGCCGATGGTGACCGGTTCAGCTGCCTGATATTGCGACCAAAGGAAGAACGCGCTCCAGACGAGCGTCAGAACGATCGCCGCGACCGGAGCAAGATAAGCCCGCCAGGCTGCCGGAGTCTCGGCGCTTTCGTCAGCATCCCACGCCGGGGTCTCGTGTGCCGCCGATTCGGCTGGCTCGGCATGCCCGGCCTCGTTCGGCAGCAGTGTGCCGCCGGCACTCCCGGCTTCGTTGTTGCTCGCGCCCAAGGCGATGATGCGTCGTTCCCCTACCATGGGCGAGGTCTACCATGAGCGGCCTCCCGATAAACCCCGTTTTAACTCTCCTCCACTACTCGGCGGAGCATGGCCTATGAAGCAGGTGCACTAGAAGCCACTCTCCAGGCCGCTGCCGGCGGCGATCCAGAGCTGTTTGCGGAGCTGCGTTCCGCTTATGTGGAGAGTGTAGCGCGGCAGGTCGACTTGTTGGAGCGCTCGCGTTGTGACGGCAACTGGACGGTTGCTGCCATGCGCCTCAAGGGTCTTGCTGCCAGCTTCCATTCTGAGGCGCTTCTGCTCCTTTCGGAAGAAGCGCTTGAGGCAGCCCCTGGTGAGCCCACTGTGGTCCGGCGCCTCAAGGCGCATGTTTTGGACTTATCCAGCGGCTGATGGACAGGCGTGGCTTGGCACTTGCGCAGCCAAGCCTTAGACAGGCGACTTTCCACGGAGGGACACCTGCGCATAGCCTTGCTAGCCATGCTGGAGCCGGTGGGAACGGGACAGCCGTTTCCACGTGCATTTCTGCGCATCGGCGGAGCCACTCTTGCCCAGCACCAACTCGGCCTAGTGCTGGGGCTGGAATGCCAGCGGCTGATCTGCCTTGCACGCGGACCTTCGCCAGAGCTTACCGCCTTGCAACATGCTGCCGAGAATGCAGGCGTGCGCTTCCACATCGCTCCTGGTCCGCAGCAGCTTTCAGCGCTTGTGACTGCGGCCGATGAGTTGATGGTTGTGACAGAAGGCGTGTTTGCCGACTGGTCGACGGCAGCAACGATTATGAAAGGAACTCAGTCGGTCGTGCTCGCACTTCCGGACGACGGTGCCGTGGCAGAAGGTTTCGAGCGTCTCGATATCAACAACGCAGCGGCGGGAGTGATGAAGATCCCAGGCGCGCTGGTGGAACGATTGCACGATCTGCCAGCCGATTGCGACGTTCCTTCGGCTCTGACTCGTATCGCCTTGCAATCGGGTGTGCCGATGCAACAGCTGCCTGCCGAGGCCCGCCTTGGCGGAAACTGGCGCATGGTGCGGAGCGAGAGCGAGGCATTGGCTACGGAAGTGGAATGGTTGCGGACCCGGCTCGTTGCGGGTCCCTCGGCAGCCCCTTCGGACAAGCTCGCGCGTGCGGGCGTCATGGCGTTCGGGTCGTCGCTGCTCCATGCCGGTAACGCCAGCGGTGCCGTCGGGATCGGTGCGGTGGTGGCGCTCGCGCTCGCATTTGCCGTCGCGTGGCTGGGGTCTGCGCTCGTTGCTTTCGTGCTTGTCGCATTCGCATGGATGCTGGTCCGAGCCTCCGAGCTGCTGCGCCGCGCAGAGCGCGATGCGCAAAGCGTGGCTGCGCCGGCGATTCCCCGCGCGCATGCGCTGGGATGGCTGGTCGACGTCAGCATTGTCGCTGTGTGTGTCCTTGGACTGGAAGTGCATCCCGCAGTGACGGCGGCTGGAGTCGATTACAGGTTCTTCCCGCCACTCATGCTGATGCTGCTGATGCACCTGACTCCGCGGCTTTTAACAGATGGCGTCGCGGTTTGGACAAGCGACCGTGCCGTGCTGTCGCTCCTGCTTGCAGGGGCTGCAGCTCTGGGCGTTCTTGGCGTATCTATAAGGCTGCTCGCCATCGTGCTTGCGCTTAGCGCCATTCTCCTGCCACCAAGGCGGCTCAACTAACGCTGCCTTAACCAAGGGCGCCGTATGCAGAGCCATGATCGAGGCACCTGTGCGTACCATCAGTGGTGTATCCTTGGAGGAGAGCCTGCGCGCCACCCTGGCGCAAGGCGACGCTGTGGCCGGAACCGTGCAGCCGGTCCTGAACCATTTGCTTGCCGGACCTGACGCTTCGCTCTTCGGAGAGGAGATACTGGCACGAATGCGCGGCATGCTGTCGCACCTTGGCGCTCAGTTGCTCGATGTTCCCGGTTCTGGAGTGCGGTCCGGCGATCCGGCCTGCACAGCCGCAGTTATCGCTGCGCTAAGGCAGAAGTCAGAGGTTCTGTCGCATTTGCACGCGCTTGCGCTTGAATGGCAGATCACTGAGCGCCTGCTTCAGGAGTTCGCGATAGACCCGATTACGCCGCCCTTGCTGCAGAGCCTTTTGACCTCGCAAGAGGTCGCGACGCGTGAACTGGCAGCGAAGTTTCTGGGGTCGCAGGCGCGCTGGTGCCAGGCACAACGGCGAATGCAGCTGCCCCTTGCCGAGCTGCCTCAGGACGTCCTCGATTCAGCCTTGGCAGCATCCTATGCCGCGCTTCCTGTGGATTCGCGGAGTTTTGCTCCCGAACATCAGGCACCCGTGATCTACAGGCGTGAGGCTTCGCGGATTGAGCTTGCAGGCCGTTTGCTGACAAGCATCAGCAACCCCACCATCGATCCGTTCGACGTTGGGCAGGGCGGCGTAGCCTTGTTCATGACGACGCTTGCGCTCGCATCTGGCCAGGCGCGCGACAGGCTCTGCTTGTCTGCCCATGAGAGCCAGATGGTGCGGTTGGCGCTGGCGCTACGGGCTGCAGGCCTGAGCGGGGACGAGATAGAGCGGCAGCTCTTCATCCTTGTACCGAACAGCGTGTTGCATCACGGATTTGGCAAGATCACTTCGGATCAGGCAGCCTCGCTTCTCGCCGGAGCGCCTCATGCGGGACTCTGACATGGACGAACGCGGGCCGCTGCTGGCGAGAGCGAGAAGTGACGCCGAAGATCATTTGCTGAGTGCGGATGAGCCGCTTGCCGGGCTTCAGCGTAGCTGTGGCGGTGCCGTGCCGGGCGTCATTGCCGTGCCAGAGCTTCTGGAGCTTGTGACCAGGGCAAGGCGAAGCCGGAGCACTCTGGCCAAGGCGATCAACGCTCAGGATGGCGCGGATACGATCAGCGCCTGGGTGGATGTCGAGCCTCAGCCCGATGGCGCGGGTTGTGAGATCGTGCTGCGCAGCTGGCGCACCGCACCGCTGCCCGCCGAGGATGCGTATGCAGCCTTCGAGCGTCGTGCCACAATCGAGCGGGAAGTGGCCGAGCTGGTGGCTTGGCTCGACGCCGAGCAGCGCATTCTCGCCGTGGAGAGTGAGAGCGCCGAACTGCAGGACATCGCGGCGGAAATGCAGGGCGGGATCGGGCAGCCCTTCACGCAGTTCTTGGCCCCGGAGAAACACGGGACTCAGCCGCTTCATTGGCGAATGCTTGACGGAGCGCAGGTCCGCGTAGCCGCGTCTGACCGAGAGTGGCGGATCGTCCTTCTTCCCCAATTGCAACCGGGCCGCGATCCTGCCGGCTTCGAGCTGCTCCTCGTCTCGGATCAGCCTCCTCCCGTTGAAGAGCCGCCTGCTCTGGCGGGTATGGTCGGTGGGCGTGCTTTGGTCGGCCAGGATCTTGCTCCGGTGCTGCGGCAGCCAATTGCCCGGATCGTGGCCAATGCGGAGACCATTCGCACGCGGCTGGCTGGTCCGCTGCCGGATGCTTATGCCGACTATGCAGGCGAGATCGCGAATGCGGGGAGGCTTCTGCTCGGCCTGTTGGAAGACTTGAGCGATCTTGAAGTGGTGGAATCCGCCGGGTTTTCGACGGCACCCGATCATATCGATCTGGCGGAAGTCGCAAGGCAGGCCGCCGGTATTCTGGGCGTCCGCGCACGCGAAAAGAACATCAGCATCGAAGGGCCGGGCCCGTCCGAACGGCTGAACGCCGTGGCGGAGTTCCGTCGTGTATTGCAGGTGCTGATCAACCTGATCGGCAACGCCATCCGGTATTCGCCCGAACACTCGCGCATCCGCATACAACTGGCGCAGCTAGGCGAACGGGCGAGGGTTGTCGTGGGTGACGAGGGGCCGGGTCTTTCGCCGCAACAGCAGGCCATTGTGTTCGAGAAGTTCGAACGTCTGGGCCGGAGCGGTGATGGGGGGTCTGGCCTTGGCCTTTATATCTCACGCCGCCTCGCCCGTGCCATGGGCGGCGAATTGTCCGTAGACAGCGAAGAGGGCTCCGGCGCCCGGTTCTTTCTCGACCTCCCTGCCGATCCCGGCTCTGAGGCAGACTGAGCGGAGCGGTCAGCGCTGACGCAAGCTCAGCCATACGATGATCGCACCCACAGCGGCGAGCAGAAGCCCGTTGCGCGCCCAAGTCCGGTCAGCCAGCATGAAGCTGTCTGCTGGCCAAAGGATGAGCCCCGTGCCTTGCCCCAGCCAAAGGAGACCGACCGCAATCGGGAGGGCGCCGATGATGACGCCAACAATTCGTAGGAATCTCATGGACTGTCCTCAAGTTGGTGCCCACCGCCGTGCTGGAGCAGGTCGCTATGTCTCTGCTACGCCATGCCGCAAATCGTAGCTACCACACCGGTTCCATGTGGACGATAAATGTATGAAGGAGCGCATCGCACAGATTGCGTCCTCTTTTGACCTCACGAAACTTTGGACTTGGGCGCGCTTGCAGGGATTTGAAGCGGCCAGCCGGGGCGGAATGCCCGTGCTGGTCGCACTGGCCGTCGTGCTGGCGCTCATACCTGTGCTGTTGGTCCCCATTCCCGGATTCGTCGATGCTCCCGCGCACATGGCCCGGCATCACATATTGGCGGTGGCGTCCTCTGGAGGGCCGCTGTCGGGACACTTCGCAGTGGATTGGTATTGGCTTGGTAATCTGGGGGAGGACATACCAGCAGCTCTGATCGGACCTGGCTGGGCGGAGAACGGGCGACGCGGCTGGTCACGGCGCTCATCGCACCTTTGACGGTGGCTGGGATTGCGGCGCTCTCGCGCGCTGCTCACGGCCGGATCGCGGGCAGTGCAATGCTGGCGCTTCCCTTGGTGTTCCACCAGGCCTGGATGTACGGATTCCTGAACTACTGCCTCGGCAATGATCGTCCGGACTTGCGAGTCCTGCGCCAGTCACTCGATGAAATGCGGCGCGACCGCTTTGATGCGATCTGGATCTCGGGAGTGCCGCACGACCAGTTGCCGCAAGTGCCCGGCTATGCAGCTGCAAGGCGCCTGCCGGGCGAGACCATGTTCGTGCGACGCTGACGCGCCGCGTCGTCAGGCGGCGATGCGCATTTCCAGCCGGTCCCAGATTTCCACGAGTGCTTCTGTCAGATCCCGCATCATCTCTTCGGTGTGAGCCGGTCCGGGCGTGAAGCGGAGGCGTTCAGTGCCACGCGGCACCGTCGGGAAGTTGATCGGCTGCACGTAGGCACCATACTCGGCGAGCAGAATGTCGCTGATCTTCTTGGCCTTGACGGGGTCTCCGACCATGAGCGGCACGATGTGCGTCACCGAGTCCATTACCGGCAGCCCCGCGTCACGGAACATGGACTTGAGCTGCGCTGCAGAGCGCTGCTGGCCCTCACGTTCCTCGGAAGACGACTTCAGGTGTCGTACCGAAGCAAGGACACCGGCAACCAGAACCGGCGAGAGGCTGGTCGTGAAGATGAAGCCGGGAGCGTAGGAGCGGATGCAGTCGATGATGCGCGTGTCAGTGGCGATGTAACCGCCCATCACGCCGAAGGCCTTGCCCAGCGTGCCTTCGATGATGGTCACACGATGGGCTGCCTCATCCCGCTCGGAGATGCCGCCACCACGCTTGCCGTACATGCCGACCGCATGCACCTCGTCGAGGTAGGTGATCGCGTTGTACTTGTCTGCAAGATCACAGATCGCGTGAATTGGCGCGACGTCGCCGTCCATCGAGTAGACGCTTTCGAACGCGATCAGCTTGGGCACGTTGGGGTCGGCAGCGGCGAGCAGCTCTTCCAGATGCTCGACGTCGTTGTGGCGCCAGACCTTCTTCTCACAGCCGGAGTTGCGGATGCCGGCAATCATGCTGGCGTGGTTCAGGGCATCGGAGAACACGACACAACCTGGCAGCAGCTTGGCAAGTGTCGAAAGCGTCGCGTCGTTGGAGACGTAGCCCGACGTGAAGAGCAGGGCGCCTTCCTTGCCGTGCAGGTCGGCCAGCTCGCGCTCCAGCTCGATGTGGTAGTGCGTGTTCCCGCCAATGTTGCGAGTCCCGCCGGAACCGGCGCCGACGTCGTGCAGGGCCTCTTCCATGGCGGAGACCACCTTGGGATGCTGGCCCATGGCGAGATAATCGTTCGAGCACCAGACAGTGATCGGCTTGGGCCCATTATGGCCCGCGAAGCACCGCGCGTTCGGGAAAGCGCCCTTGTTGCGCAGGATATCGATGAAGACACGATAGCGGCCTTCGGAGTGCAGGCGCTCGATCGCCTGATCGAAAATCTGGTCGTAGTTCACGAAATTGTCCGCTCCGCGGCTGCCGAAATGCCGGCGCATTTCCGGGGGCCTTACTCCATTCGCCCCTGCATTGCCAGTCGCTTATCCTCCTTAAGGAGGGTGCCGGAAATGCAGGGTTCCAGGTGAAAATGGTGGGTCCGTGCTTCGGATCAAGAGGTGATGCGCGCCCGGCGGGGCATCAAACACTCCGCACATCCGCGAGTCCATAACGGGCCATTGCGCGCGCAAAAGACTCCGGCAGTGCATCGGGAGCGGTCGTCAAAGCGTAGTCCGGGGCAACGCGGGCAAAATCCTGCCCCTCCAGCAGCCGGGCAACCTGTCGTGCGATGCCGCTGGCTCCGTGTACGAAGCGCACACCGCCACCAAACGCCGCGGTCAGCTCTTCTTCCAGCAGGGGGAAGTGCGTGCAGGCGAGAACGACTGTGTCGATTGCGTCACCGCCCGGCATTCGGCGCAGCCCATCAACGGCAGAGGCGATCGCGGCTGGATTCGCCCTCTCGCCGCGCAGCTTCGTCTCGGCTGCCTCGACCAGGCCCGGTGCAGCATGCCGCAACAACCGCTTGTCCGCCGCGAACTCGGCCTCAAGCCGGTCCACATAAGCTTGTCGCACAGTCGCCTCTGTCCCCAGCAAACCGATGACGCCGCTGCGAGTCATGGCGGCAGCCGGTTTGATTGCGGGCACCGTCCCCACGATCGGCACTTCGAGGACATCTCGCACCATTCCCAGCGCAATCGTCGAGGCGGTATTGCAGGCGATGCACACCAGGCGCGGATTCAGTCGCTCTGTCAGCCGGCCCAGCAGTCCCGATACGCGCGCGGCGATCTGTGCCTCCGTCTTCGTGCCATAGGGCAGGCCAGCGGTATCAGCTGCATAAACGACGGGCGCCTGCGGGAGAACGGTACGCAGTTCCTCCAGGACGGTCAGCCCGCCAACGCCCGAATCGAACAACAGGACCGGAGCGGTTTGCGCGATGGGGCGATGCAACAGGATCAGTCCTTTCGGGGCCAAGTCACTCGAACCCCTAGCGATGAGTTGAGACATTCTGCAACACGCCTCATCCCTCCTGCTCGACGAGTCCCCGAGAGTGGTTCTAAGAATGGGACATGACGTGGATTCTTGCACTCGCACTCGGCTACCTCTTCGGCTCAACGCCGTTTGGTCTGCTGCTGACTCGGCTGACTGGCGCTGGCGACCTGAGGGCGATCGGTTCGGGCAACATCGGAGCGACCAATGTCCTGCGCACAGGTCGCAAAGGATTGGCTGCTGCGACCTTGCTGCTGGATCTGGTGAAGGGATTGGTGGCCGTACTGATCGCCCGTGCCGTGTGGCCCGGAAGCGAGGCTTTCGCTGCGGCTGGCGCAGTTTTGGGCCACTGCTTTCCGGTCTGGCTGGGGTTTCGTGGCGGCAAGGGCGTGGCCACGCTCGCGGGGGTTTGCTTTGGTCTGGCCCTGCCGGTCGGCCTGACATACGCCGCAGTCTGGCTCGCGGTTCTCACCATCTCGCGCATCTCGTCCCTGGGAGGCATGAGCGCCGCCGTGGCCGCACCCATCGCAGCGCTGCTGTTCGGTTATGAAAACTTCGTCCCGGCACTGGCGGCACTCGCAGCGCTCGTGCTCTGGATGCACCGGGCGAACATCGGGCGCCTGCGAGCCGGAACGGAGCCGCGGATCGGCAGATCGAAGGCATGACTGCTGCCAATTCGACTGCCCTCTCGCAGGATGAAGCCTTCGCCCGCATCCGCCTGCTACGCTCGCCCAATGTAGGTCCGGTCACCTACGCGCAACTGCTCGCCCGGTTCGGTTCGGCCACGGCCGCATTGGAGGCCCTGCCTGATCTCGCAGGGAAGGGTGGGCGGCCGTATCGTGTCGCGGACGAAGAGCGAATCCAGCGTGAGATCGCGGCTGTTCGCAAGTTCGGTGCCCGCTACCTCTTCATCGATTCACCGGACTATCCCGCACTCCTCGCAGCCAGCGAGAGTGCACCGCCAATTCTCAACGTGCGCGGGGATGTCCCGGTCGCGCGCCTCCCTTGCGTGGCCGTGGTCGGTGCGCGCAACGCCTCTGCAGCGGCGCTCAAGCTGGCGAGGGATTTTTCGCTCTCGCTGGCGGAAGCTGGTTGCACCGTGGTCTCCGGGCTTGCTCGCGGGATCGACGGGGCAGCACACCAGGGAGCTCTGGCTGCTGGCAGGGGCTCCACGATAGGCGTGATCGCCAGCGGCATCGACATCGCCTACCCTCCCGAACATGCGGACCTTCAGGAGCGCATCGCTCAGGAAGCACTCCTCATAGCGGAGCAGCCGCCCGGTACCGAGCCGCTCGCCCGGCATTTCCCCTCCCGTAACCGCATTATCGCGGGATTGGCTGCGGCTACGCTCGTGGTGGAAGCGGCGCCGCGTTCGGGGTCTCTGATCACCGCGAGGCTGGCGGCCGAGTTCGGTCGCGATGTCATGGCGATACCCGGTTCGCCGCTCGATTCGCGGGCTCATGGCTGCAATCAGCTTATCCGAGATGGCGCTGTGCTGGTGCAATCGCCCGAGGATGTGATGGAGCTGATCTCCGGCTTCGATGGAGGACCGCGCGTCGCCTTGCGCGAGACTGCGAGCGCTGGCGAATGGGTGGCACCGGCTCGGGATACCGGATCCGCCGATGTGGCGGGTATGTTAACGCTGGCGCCGATTGGTGTCGACGAACTGGTGCGGCAATCGGGAGAGACTGCCGCCGCAGTGCAACTGGGCTTCTTGAACTCGAACTGGCAGGCCGCCTGATCCGCCATGCAGGTGCGCGGGTCTCACTCGCCCCTTGACGGAGCTTGCCGCGCACTACCAACTCGTATGTGTAGGCGTGCGCGCACGCGTAGGGGCTCTTTTTCGGAACCACAATGCAGCTTGTTATCGTAGAATCGCCGGCGAAGGCGAAGACCATCGAGAAGTACCTGGGCAAGGACTATCGCGTTCTTGCGTCATACGGCCATGTCCGCGACCTCCCGCCGAAGGACGGCTCCGTCCGGCCGGACGAGGACTTCGCGATGGATTGGGAGCTTTACGGCGATAAGCAGAAGCAGGTGAAGGCGATCACCGACCTTGCCAAGCAGGCCGATCGTCTGATCCTCGCCACCGACCCCGATCGTGAGGGCGAGGCGATTTCCTGGCACGTGCGAGAGCTTCTGGCCAAGCGCAAGGCGCTCCCCAAGGACGTGCGGCGCGTGACCTTCAACGCCATCACCAAGGACACGGTGACGAAGGCGATGGAGGCACCGCGGGAGCTCGATCAGGACCTGATCGACGCTTATCTGGCACGTCGCGCGCTCGACTACCTGTTCGGTTTCACGCTCTCGCCAGTTCTGTGGCGCAAGCTTCCCGGTGCGAAGTCGGCAGGCCGTGTGCAGTCGGTCGCGCTGCGTCTGATCGTTGATCGCGAACGTGAGATCGAGGCGTTCAGGCCGCAGGAATACTGGTCGGTCGCGGCGCTAATGGCGCACGACGGAGCCGACTTCACCGCCAAGCTGGTGGCCTTCGAGGGGCAAAAGCTCGATCGTCTGAGCCTTGGCGACGAGGGCACTGCGATGCGCGCCAAAGCGGCGGTAGAAGCAGGTGCTTTCAAGGTTGAGGGCGTCGAGACCAAGCCGCATCGGCGCAACCCGCAGCCGCCGTTTACGACGTCGACACTGCAGCAGGAAGCAGCCCGCAAGCTGGGCTTCTCCGCCAGCCACACCATGCGGATCGCGCAGACGCTCTACGAAGCCGGTGCTATCACCTATATGCGTACCGACGGCGTGCAGATGGACCCCTCGGCGATATCCGCCGCCCGTGCGGCGATCTCGGACAAGTTTTCCGGGCACTACCTTCCCGAGAAACCGCGTCATTACGAGAGCAAGGCAAAGAACGCGCAGGAAGCGCACGAGGCCATCCGTCCGACCGAGTTCATGCGCGACCGTTTCGGCTCGGGCGATGAGGCGCGCCTGTACGACCTCGTCTACAAGCGCGCGATGGCAAGCCAGATGGCGTCGGCGCAGCTTGAGCGTACCACCGTCACTTTGCGCGACGGAACCGGCCGGAATGAGCTGCGCGCGACCGGACAGGTCGTGAAGTTCCCAGGCTTTCTGGCGGTCTACGAGGAAGGCCGCGACCAGAAGGGGGACGAGGACGAAGACGGAGGCCTTCTTCCCGCAATGAAGACCGGTGACATGCCAGCCAAGAAGGACGTGAAGGCCGAGCAACACTTCACCCAGCCGCCTCCGCGCTATTCGGAAGCAAGTCTGGTGAAGCGGCTGGAGGAGCTCGGGATTGGCCGGCCCTCAACCTACGCGGCGACGCTGCAGGTCCTGAAGGACCGCAACTACGTCAGGACTGAGAAAAACCGTTTCTTCGCAGAAGAATCCGGACGGCTTCTCACATCATTTCTCGAGCGCTTCTTCGATCGCTATGTGGCCTATGAGTTCACAGCGGGCATGGAAGAGGAGCTCGATGACGTCTCTGGCGGGCGTGCCGAATGGAAGGACGTGCTTGCGGAGTTCTGGCGGGACTTCAAGCCGAAGTCTGACGAGGTCATGGAGCGCAAGCCTTCCGAAGTGACGGAAGCGCTGGACGAGTTCCTTTCTGACTATCTGTTCCCGCCCAAGGAGGACGGTTCCGATCCCAGGCTCTGCCCGAAGTGCGAGCAAGGTCGCCTGGCACTTCGCGGGGGGCGGTATGGCGCGTTCGTCGCCTGCTCGAATTACCCGGAATGCAAGTTCACCCGCAAATTCGCGCAGCCGGGCGGCAGCGCCGAACAGGTGGACGATCAGGTGCTCGGGCAGGAGCCGGAAACCGGTCTTGAAATCACGCGCCGGTCGGGCCGCTTCGGGCCTTACATCCAACTGGGTGAGGGTAAGGAGGCCAAGCGGGCGTCGATCCCCAAGGACCTGGACGAACTTACGCTGGAATGGGCGATCAAGCTCTTGAGCTTGCCTCGTTCGGTCGGAACCCATCCGGAGACCGGCCAGGAAATCGCCGCCAATATCGGACGGTACGGACCGTACCTGGTGCATGAGGGCAAGTACGCCAGGCTGCGTTCTACTGCTGACGTCTTTGAGACAGGCATGAATGCGGCCGTGTCCCTCCTGGCTGAGGCTGCAGCGAACCGGGGTGGTCGCGGTAGCCGCGCGGCTGCCGAGCCGATCAAGGTCTTGGGCCCCCATCCTACCTCCGGTGGCGAGATGAAGGTGCTCGCAGGCCGCTATGGCCCCTACGTCACGGATGGAACGACGAATGCGACGCTCCCGCGTGATGCCAAGCCTGAAGAACTGACCGCAGAGGCAGCAATTACCCTGATCGACGAGAAGGCGGCGAAGGGTCCTCCAGCGAAGGGGCGCAAGAAGGCGGCTCCCAAGAAGGCTGCCGCCAAGAAGCCAGCGGCCAAGAAAGCGTCCGCCAAGAAAGCGTCCGCCAAGAAAGCGCCCGCCAAGAAGCCTTCCACCAAGAAGGCGAGCGCTGCGGGCACAACAAGCAAGGCGGCTAAATCCGAGGCGAGCGAGGATACGGCGGAATGAGCGACAAGACTGCCAAGCACAAGCAGCCCTGGAAGCCGGACGAACTGCAGCGCTTGCGCACGCTCGCCGGCAAGGGGAAGGGCCTCAAGGAGATTGCCAAGGCCCTGAACCGCACAGAGGAGTCTACGAAGGACGCGGCCAAGCTGCACGGGATGGAGATCAAGAAGCTGCGATGAACGCGCTGCGGCCCGCTCCTGATCGGCGGGCCGTGTCAATTCCCGGCGCTACTTCACCCAGTCGAGCCCGAGTTCCTCGTAGAGGTCGCGCGCTTCTGCCCAGTTTTCCTCGACCTTCACATGGAGGAAGAGGTGAACCTTCTGGCCCAGGATCTCCGTCAGCTCCTTACGCGCGGCTTCGCCGATGCCGCGGATCATGGCGCCGCGTTTGCCGAGAACGATTGCCTTTTGGCTGTCTCGGGCGACGACAATCTGCTGGCGGATCTCGACCGACCCATCCTTGCGATGCGTATAGGCTTCCGGGCGGACGGCGCTGTCGTACGGCAGTTCGTCATGAAGCTGCCGATACAGCTGCTCGCGGGTTACCTCGCAGGCGAGCAGCCGCTCGCTGGCGTCTGACACCTGGTCTTCAGGGTAGTGCCATGGCCCTTCCGGCATGAGCGCAGCCAGCCTGTCCTTCAGCTTGGATACGCCGTCCCCAGTCAGGGCGGAGATGAAGAAGACCTCTTCGAAGGGAACTTTGGAAGTGAGCTCCTCGGCCAGCGCCAGCAGAGGCTCCTTCGCGCTGGCATCGACCTTGTTGAGCACCAGAATCTTGCGTTCCGACCGGTCCTTCAGAGTCTCCAGTAGAGGCTCCAGTTCATGGCGCCGCTGCTTCAGGGGATCGACGACAAGCAGGATGGCGTCGGCTTCCTGAGCGCCTTCCCATGCTGCCGCGACCATGGCCCGGTCGAGGCGACGGCGCGGCGCGAAGATGCCGGGGGTATCCGCCAGAATGATCTGTACCTCGCCGTGGAGGGCTATGCCCAGAAGGCGCGCGCGCGTCGTTTGTGCCTTTGCGGAGGTAATCGCGACTTTTTGGCCAACCAGAGCGTTGACGAGCGTCGACTTGCCGGCATTCGGCGCGCCGATCACCGCAACCAGGCCGCACTTCTGATTCATCCGAATTTCCTCATGAATTCCTCTGCGGCCAGCGTCTCTGCATCCTGTTTGCTGTTGGCCGTGGCTTGCACTTCGCCAACACCATGGATCGCGACCGCCACCGTAAACCGTGCGGCGTGATCGGGCCCGGAGCGATCGACGAGTGTGTATTCCGGCATGCGCCTGCGGTTGCCAGCTGCCCATTCCTGGAGTGCTGATTTGGGATGCTTCCGGTTACCCGTCTTCCCTCTCAGGACCTCGTCCCAGAGCCGATGTACCATGGTGCGTGCGGCATCAAAACCGCCTTCGCAAAAGCAGGCGCCGATCAGAGCCTCCATCACATCGCCCAGGATGTTGTCGCTATCCTGACCTCCGTCGTCGCGAGCCTGCTTGCCCATGCGGATGTGCTGGGCAAGCCCGATATTGCGCGCAACTTCGGCACACGTCGCCCGGCTGACCAGCGCGTTGAGGCGTTGGGAAAGGCGTCCTTCGGGCTCGGCTCCCCGCTCGAACAGCCATTGGGCAATGGAAAGTCCGAGCACGCGGTCTCCGAGGAACTCTAGACGCTCGTAGTTGCGTCTAGACGCCGTGCTGGCATGGGTTAGCGCTTCCACCCAGAGCGCCTGATCCTTCGGCTCGTGCCCGGTTGTCTCCGCAAGAAAGCGAAACGTCGTATCGTCAAGCACTAGAAAGTACCGCCGATCCGGCTCCAGCGCGCGGCTGTGAACCAGGTCCAAGGCTTGAGCCACTCAGCGCCGCCATCGGTCGAGAACATCATGACAGCTGCCTTGCCGACCAGGTTTTCCTGCGGCACGATCCCGATGCCTTCCCCTTCGATCGGCGGGAAGCGGCTGTCGAGCGAGTTGTCCCGATTGTCGCCCATCAGGAAGAGGTGGCCTGCCGGAACAGTGTAGGTCTGGGTGTTGTCCTGTGGCTGGTCGCCAAGGTCCAGCACGTTGTAGGTCCTGCCGTTGGGCAGCGTCTCGCGGAACTGCGGGTACGAGCAGGCAAGGCTGCCGTCCGGAAGCTGCGTTTCGAAATCGATGCCATAGCACCGCGTGTTCGGTGTGAGAGGCAGGACGAAATCTTCGACGCGCTCCTTGGGAACGGGCTTTCCATTCAGGAAAACCTGCCCCTGCCGCATCTGCACGGTGTCGCCGGGTAGACCGATCACGCGCTTGATGTAGTCGACGTCATTCGTCGGAGGAGCCTTGAAAATGACGATGTCACCGCGCTCCGGCTGGCTGGCGAAGATGCGTCCCGGGATCAGGGGCAGGCTCAGCGGCAGCGAGTACTTGGAATAGCCGTACGACCATTTCGAAGCGAGCAGGTAATCTCCGTTCAGCAAACGCGGGAGCATTGATTCGCTGGGGATGTTGAACGGCGAGAAGATGAAGCTGCGGAACACCACCACCAGAAGCACGAGCTTGAGCAGGAAAACAAAGAAGTTCTCCTGCTTTTCCTCCTTGCGAGCGGACGGTTTGGAAGCGCCGGACGGCTCGCGATCCGTGGCGGCAGTGTCGGTGTCGTTCATCAAGATGTCCATGTTGCTCGCCATAGCGTCCGTCAAGGCTGCTCGTACGATAGTTCCGCCGCCGAAGGCGCCATTTGGGGGCAAGATCGGCCTTGGCCCTCGCAGGTGCAACATGCATAAGGCAGCATGATGGCGAGGCAGTCTCGCGTTGATAGGGATGTAGCATGAGCGACAAGGCGCAGACCGTCTGGAACAAGCTGGCCGAGCTTCCAAAGCCGACTTTGGCCGAACTGTTCGCGAACGATCCTGATCGCCTTTTAAAGCTCGCCTCCCGCCTGGATCTTGGCGAAGAGGGTATTCGCTTCGACTGGTCCAAGACCCATCTGGATGATGCGCACCTGGAGAAGTTCCTCGAACTCGCGGAAGCTACCGGTTTTCGTGCTCGCCGGGACGCCTTGTTCGCCGGCGCCGTCGTCAACCCTACGGAAGGCCGGGCTGCGGAGCACACGGCCCAAAGAGGGGTCGGGAAGGAAGAGAGCGTCGAACAAGCGCTCGGCTATCATTCACGCATGGCCGCCATGGTGGAGGCGATCCATCGCGGAGCCATGGGTGATGTGAAGCACCTTATCCATGTCGGCATCGGCGGCTCGGCACTGGGCCCGGCACTGGCGGTGGATGCTCTCGCGCGCGATGGCGCGATGGTCGACGTGCACGTGGTATCCAATATAGACGGTGCCGCGCTGGAGGCAGCATTCAAGACATGCGATCCTGCGACGACGATGCTTGCCGTGGCATCGAAGACTTTCACGACCATCGAAACGATGACCAATGCCGAGAGCGCGCTGGACTGGCTGCGGGAAAACGGTGTGGACGATCCCTATGGGCGTGTCGTTGCACTGACTGCCTCGCCGGAGCGGGCCATTGAGTGGGGCGTGGACGAGACGCGCATCCTGCCCTTCGCGGAAAGCGTCGGAGGGCGTTACTCTTTGTGGTCATCCATCGGTTTCCCCGTAGCACTGGCTTTGGGCTGGCCTGACTTCGCTGAGATGCTGGAAGGCGCAGCGATCGTCGACCGCCACTTTCGTGACGCCGATCCGGCGGAAAATCTGCCTCTGCGCGCCGCTTTCGCTGACCAGTTCTATGCGCGTCTGCGCGGCTGCCAGACGCGGGCCGTTTTTGCTTACGACGAGCGGCTCGCACTGATGCCGGATTACCTCCAGCAATTGGAGATGGAATCGAACGGCAAATCAGTGACCATGGAGGGCAAGCCCGTAGACGGCCCCACCGCGCCGATCACCTGGGGCGGCGTGGGCACGGATGCGCAGCACGCGGTGTTTCAACTCCTGCATCAAGGCACTCATATTGTGCCGGTGGACTTCATCGCCTCGATCGCTCCTGGTCATGAACTTGACCTCGCGCACCATCGCATTCTGCTCTCAAACTGCTTCGCACAGGGAGCGGCGTTGATGGCGGGTAAGTCCAGTGACGATCCGGCTCGGGCCTATCCTGGAGATCGTCCATCCACGACCATCCTGCTGGATGAGGTGTCGCCTGTCAGCTTTGGCGCGCTCATTGCTTTCCATGAGCATCGCACCTTCGCCAATGCGGTGTTGATGGAGATTAACCCCTTCGATCAGTTCGGCGTGGAATTGGGCAAGGAGATTGCCAAGCAGATCGACAAGGGCGGTGCAAGTTTCGATCCCTCGACCGAAGCTCTGCTGGAGCTGGCAGGGATCGGTTGAAGCCGCGCCACCTGTTCGTTCCGTAGCTTCTTCTCTGTCAGAGTCTCTAGGGCCAGCTTCGTAGTTCTACGGAGGCAGTGCGAAGGCCCCGTAAAGCATGAGATAGTACCAGCAGCCCCGCCGCATCCGTTTGCGTCGGGACTCCTGGTACTATGCACATGTCTTTGTATCTCCGCCCTAAGTTCATCCGGAGTGCTGCTCTCTGCAGTGTTGCTGGAGCGGCTCTCTCAGCCTGCGGCGGCGGCGGTGGCTCGGTGTCCTCGACTCCGGCACCGGTGTCTGCACCCGCCCCAGGCCTCAATCCCCCACCGGGACCAACCCCTACGCCAGTACCGGCGCCAACGCCCGCGCCCACTCCGGAACCGACACCCACCCCAAACCCTGAGACGGCACCGGTTCCCCCACCGGCGCCGGCGCCTGAGCCGATTGCGCCCACGCCGACCCCCACTCCGGCGTCGCCTCTGCGCATTGCGCCCATTCTGCGCAAGACCTCGGTGCCGATGCGGTCGGCGGCGGACGATGGTGAGTATCGACGCAACTACACAGCGTTCGAGTACGTGCGGGCACTCTATGCTCTCGATAACGGTTGGACCGGGCAAAACGCGCTCGTCGGTGTGGTCGATGATGGTGTGGTCGAGACCGCCGAACTGAGCGGCCAGCTTTCGCCCTTAAGCCGCGACTTCGGCCGGACCACCACCTCGGGAAAGACGGCTGAGCGGTCGGTGATCGGTGATGCATACTCCGACCATGGCACTATGGTCGCGGGCGTCATCGCAGGAAAGAACGACGGCGCGGGCATCCAGGGCATCGCGCCTGACGCCAAGATCGTGGCTCTGCGGGTCAGCGATGTCGATGTCAGCAAGGATGAGGAGACGCTTGGCCGCACGCTCCCCGCTGCTCTCGATTATGCAGCCGCGAACGGTGTGAAGATCATCAACGCCTCAATCGCCAAGGTGGACGCCAGTGTTCCCAGTGCGGGCTGGTCGAACATGGTCACGCGGTACGCCGCGGCTGGAGGACTCTTCGTCAATTCAGCGGGCAACGATGGGGAGGAGAACCCGAAAGGCTACCTCGACCTCAATGCGTCGAACAGCAAGGGCTGGCTGTTTGTGGCTGCGGCCCAGGAGGGGGCGGAGGGCCTCGAGATCGCGGATTACTCGAACCGCTGCGGCACGGTGGCAATGCAGCGTTGCGTCACTGCTGTTGGTACGAACGCGACCATGGACGTGAACGGTGACCTGGTCCTGTTCCGCGGCACGAGCTCTGCTGCCGGCCAGGTGAGCGGGCTTGCGGCCCTGATTTTGAGCAAGTGGCCTCAGCTGTCAGGAGTGGAGGCTGGTGAGGTCATCGTGAACACCGCTCGGGACATGGGCGATCCCGGAGCTGACACGGTTTACGGACGGGGGCTCATCGATGTCGAAGCGGCCTTGTCCCCTGTCGCTCCGACACTCTCGAACGGCACGACGCAGACGGCACTGGCAGGTTCCGTCATGGTCATACCAGAAGCGCTTGGCGGTGAGGCTACGGGCATGCAGGTGCGTGGCTTGCTGGCCGATGTAACGGTGCTCGATGCCTTCGGCAGAGATTACCGTGGCGATCTGTCCAGCCTTGTTGCCCGTCCTGAGCGTCAGCGCGGATTGTTCGCCCGCCGGGTGGCCGCGAGTGCCGGTTCGGGCGCCACGCGGTTTGCAGTTCCGGGAACCTCCGGCAGCATCGGGTACACGCACATGCGCTGGGGGCCCGAGGCCGCGGATCAGCGGTCCGAATTGACCTGGGGCGAAGTTGTGACGAGCCTTGGAAAAACTCTGGTGGCGGCGACTTACTCGGGGCAGGACGGTGTACAAGATGAGGCGATGGGGCTCGCTCCTACATCGGACATCACGCTGGCCTATGCGCCTTCAGCTCACATAGCTTTCACAGCCGAGCGCGGTGTCGCGGGCGGACGTGCATCGCTGACTTATGCCTTTGGCAACGGCCAGGGCGGCTCCGCACGCGGAGTGCTTCTTGGCTGGAGTGGTGCCGTTGGACGGGTCAAGGTGGGCGTTCTGGAAGAGGAGGGTACGCTGTTCGGCGCGCCTGCCGGCACCGGAGCCTTGCGGCTCGGTGATGGCGCGCGCACGGCCTTTGTGCAGCTTTCGCGAACATGGGGCTTAGGTGAGTGGTCGCTCGACAGCTACGCCTCACTGGGCGTGACAAGGCTGAGGATCGGTTCAGATACTCTGCTTACCTCGGCTGCCTCCATCTTCACCCAGCGTGCAGGGCTATCCGCCAGCCGTGAAGCGATGGGCGGGCGCGTGCGGTTCGGTCTTGCAATGCCGCTTTCTGCGTTCGCCGGATCGGGCACCTTGACGTATGCCTCTGGCTACGATCTGGACACACGATCGCTGGTCTATCGTCGTGAGCGCGTGGATCTTTCCGGCCGTTCCGACCCGGTGCTCAGTGTCGGCTATGAGAAGGTCAGCGCGAACGCCGCGTTTCGGTTCGCGGCGGCGGCGAACACTGCCGCCGATGACGTCCGGGCGCTTGCATCCTGGCGCCTGACCTTGCGGTGATCCGAGCCACTTTGGCGAGGTAATCGGGGCACCTCGCCAATGCAGTTCTGGCAATCGCCGCTGTCCGCACGCATATGCACGCCAAAGCCACAGGAGCGCGCATATGCCAGAATTCGACTACGACCTGTTCACGATTGGCGCGGGCTCCGGCGGCGTTCGCGCATCCCGTGTGGCAGCGAGCTACGGCGCGCGCGTGGCGGTGGCGGAGGAACACAGGGTCGGCGGCACATGCGTGATCCGCGGCTGCGTTCCCAAGAAAATGCTCGTTTATGGCGCGCATTTCGCGGAGGATCTGGAAGACGCGCGGCATTTCGGCTGGGACGTGGGAAATTGCACGTTCGACTGGATCAAGCTGCGCGACAATGTCTTGTCCGATGTTGACCGGCTCAATGGGCTCTACACCAAGACGCTCGAAAATGCCGGCGTAGAGATCTTCAACGAACGGGCGACGATCACCGGCCCGCACGAGATCACCCTGGCAAGTGGCGAGAAGAAGACCGCCGGTCGCATCCTGGTGGCCACTGGTGCTCGCCCCCACGTACCGTCCTGCCCCGGACACGAGCTTGGCATCACCTCCAACGAGGCGTTCCACCTCGACGCCATTCCGCGCCGCGTGCTGATCGCGGGCGCAGGCTACATCGCGAACGAGTTTGCGGGCATCTTCCACCAGTTCGGCTCCAAGGTCACTCTGATCAACCGCTCCGACCAGCTCCTGCGCGGATACGATGAATCTCTGCGTGATCGGCTGCTGCAGATCTCCATCATGAAGGGCATCGACTTCCGCTTCCATGCAGAATTCCAGTCGATCGAGAAGACTGACGAGGGGTGTCTGCGCGTTTCTATGACTGGTCACGAGCCGATCGACGTGGACTGCGTGCTGTTCGCGACCGGTCGCGTCCCCAATGTTGAGGGGCTGGGGCTGGAGACCGTCGGGGTCGAGCTGGACGAGAAGAATGCGGTGCGGGTGGACGAGAACTCACGCAGTTCGGTCGAGCACATCTATGCCATTGGCGACGTCACCAATCGGGTTCAGTTGACGCCTGTGGCTATCCGTGAGGGCCAGGCCTTCGCCGACACTGTGTTCGGAAACAATCCGCACACAGTGGACTACTCCTGCATTCCCAGTGCGGTTTTCAGCCATCCTCCTCTCGCGAGCGTAGGCCTCACGGAAGCGGAAGCGCGCAACACACTGGGAAGTGTAGCTGTGTACGAAAGCGACTTTCGGCCCATGAAGAACGTCGTCGCTCATCGAAACGAGCGTTCGCTTTATAAGATGATCTGCGATGGCCAGACGGGCAAGGTCGTTGGCATGCATATGATCGGCCCCGATGCCCCGGAAATCCTGCAGGCTGCAGCGGTTGCCGTGAAGGCAGGTCTGACCAAGGCGGACTTTGACGCCACCGTCGCCATTCACCCGACCATGGCCGAGGAAATGGTTCTTCTGAAGTAGCCGGCGAAGGCGCGCAGTTCGGCCCGGCGATATCGCTGTTCTGCGCGCTGCGATGCAGCACCAGCTGTTAATCGCGCGGTTAAAACCTATTGACCTGCCGGCTCCTTCCTGCCTTTAGACGGGAAACCAGTTCATCAGTTTCATGCGGGGCAAGGGAAGCGCAATGTCAGCCAACATCGCCGAGATGGAAAAGCGCCGGGCAGCTGCGAAGATGGGCGGCGGACAGCGCCGCATCGACGCACAGCATTCCAAGGGCAAGCTGACCGCGCGGGAGCGGCTCGACGTCCTTCTCGACGAGGGCAGCTTCGAGGAAGTCGACGCCTACGTCGAGCATAACTGCGTCGATTTCGGCATGCAGGAGAACACGATCCCCGGTGACGGCGTCGTGACCGGCTCCGGCACGATCAACGGTCGTCTAGTCTTCGTGTTCAGCCAGGACTTCACCGTCTTCGGTGGCGCGGTGTCAGAGCGTCATGCCATGAAGATCTGCAAGATCATGGACATGGCGATGAAAGTCGGCGCTCCGGTGATCGGTCTCAACGATTCCGGCGGCGCCCGCATTCAGGAAGGCGTCGCCTCGTTGGGTGGTTATGCCGAGATTTTCCAGCGCAATGTGCTCGCCTCGGGCGTGGTGCCGCAGCTCTCGCTCATCATGGGGCCCTGTGCCGGCGGTGCGGTTTACTCGCCTGCGATGACAGACTTCATCTTCATGGTGAAGGACAGTTCCTACATGTTCGTCACCGGGCCCGACGTGGTGAAGACGGTCACGAACGAAGTCGTGACACAGGAAGAGCTGGGCGGAGCGGTTACGCATTCGAGCAAGACTTCGGTCTCCGACCTCGCACTGGAGAACGATATCGAGGCTCTGCTCGCGGCGCGCGACTTCTTCGATTTCCTTCCCGCGTCTAACCGCGACGAAGTGCCCGAGCGTCCTTGCGCCGATCCGTGGGACCGGCTTGAGGAGAGCCTCGACACGATCATTCCGCCCAACGCCAACCAGCCTTACGACATGCATGAGGTCATTCGTAAGACCATGGATGAGGGGGACTTCTTCGAGCTCCAGCCGACCTATGCCGGCAATATCATCATCGGTTTCGGCCGCGTTGAGGGCAAGACCGTCGGCGTTGTCGCCAACCAACCGATGGTGCTGGCAGGCGTGCTCGATATCGACTCGTCGCGTAAAGCCGCGCGGTTCGTGCGCTTCTGCGATGCGTTCAACATCCCGATCATTACCTTCGTGGACGTGCCGGGCTTCCTTCCCGGTACTGCGCAGGAGCATAACGGCATCATCAAGCACGGCGCCAAGCTGCTGTTCGCCTATGCCGAGGCCACTGTGCCCAAGATCACCGTTATCACCCGCAAGGCCTACGGCGGTGCTTATGACGTCATGAGCTCGAAGCACCTGCGGGGTGACCTCAACTACGCGTGGCCCACTGCGGAGATCGCGGTGATGGGTGCAAAGGGCGCGGTCGAGATCATCTTCCGTGGCCAGGATGCAGAGGGGATCGCGGCGCGCACGAAGGAGTACGAGGACCGCTTCGCCAACCCGTTCGTTGCCGCCAGCCGTGGCTACATCGACGAAGTGATCTATCCGCACTCGACCCGTCGTCGCATTGCGCTGGGTCTGCGCAAGCTGCGGAACAAGGCGCTCGAGAATCCTTGGAAGAAGCACGACAACATCCCGCTCTAATTGGTGTCCCGCGCGCCGGAGCTTCCTTGCCCGGCGTCGGCAGGCGCAGAGGAACTGAGGCTCGTATGGAAGACATCTACATCGTCAGCGGCGCGCGTACCGCGGTTGGAGACTTCGGCGGTTCGCTTAAGTCATTCATGCCTTCGGATCTGGGCACCATCGTCGTCTCCGAAGCATTGAAGCGGGCGGGCGTTGCTCCGGCTGACGTGCAGCACGTCGTGGTGGGGCAGGTCATGCCGACCAGCGCGCGTGACGAGATGCTCAGCCGTGTGATGGCATTGAACTCGGGCATTCCTGCTGAGGTTCCGGCGCTGACGCTGAACCGTCTGTGCGGCTCGGGGGTGGAGGCCATTGTCTCGGCGGCTCGGGTGATGATGCTGGGTGAAGCCTCGGTCACGGTGGCTGGCGGTGCGGAATCCATGTCGAACGTACCTTACCACGATCACGGCGTGCGCTGGGGTAAGAAGATGGGCGCGAACACGCAGGAGGACGCGCTGACCATCGGCCTTTCCGACGCGATCGGCGGCTTTCATATGGGGATCACGGCGGAAAACGTGGCCGAGCGCCATCAGGTAACCCGCGACGACATGGATGCGCTTGCCGCGACCAGCCACCAGCGCGCCGCCCGCGCCATCGCCGAAGGGCGGTTCAAGGAGCAGATCGTGCCGGTCGAGGTGAAGACCCGCAAGGGTGTCACCGTGTTCGACACCGACGAGCACGTTCGTGGCGAGACGACTGCCGAGGTGCTGGGCAATATGAAGCCCGCCTTCAAGAAGGACGGCACCGTCACCGCCGGTAATGCCTCGGGCATCAACGACGGGGCGGCCGCAGTCGTGCTGGCCACTGCAGCTGAGGTCCAGAAGCGTGGGCTGCAACCCCTCGCGCGGATCGTCGCCTGGGGGCATGCCGGCGTCGAGCCGGAGTACATGGGCGAGGGGCCGATCAGGGCCGTGCCGATTGCCCTGGAGCGTGCAGGCCTCAGCCTCGAGCAGATCGACGTAATCGAAAGCAATGAAGCTTTCGCTGCGCAAGCCGCAGCGTGCGCCAAGGTGCTGGGCTTTGATCCTGAGAAGGTAAATCCCAATGGCTCGGGCGTTTCGATCGGCCACCCGGTCGGCGCCACCGGCACCATGCTCACCATCAAGTGCATGTACGAGCTGAAGCGCATCGGGGGGCGCTATGGGCTGATCACGATGTGCATCGGCGGCGGCCAGGGTATCGCCCTGGTGATCGAGAATGTGGCCGCTGAGCGGCTGGAGAATGCGGCATGAAGTTGGGACGCATGAATCACATCGGCGTCGCCACGCCGGATCTGGATGCTTCCATCGCGTTCTACCGCGACATCATGGGGGCAACGGACATCACCGAGCCGTTCGTGCTGGAAAGCCAGCAGGTCCGGGTCTGCTTTGTGAACACGCCGGGCGAGAACGGAACGGCCGGAACGCAGGTTGAACTGCTGCAGCCGACCACATCCGACTCTGCGGTCGGCAAGTGGCTGGAGAAGAACCCGCTCGGGGGGCAGCACCACATCTGCTACGAAGTGCCGGACATCCATGAAGCGAAGGCCTGGTTCGAGAAGCTGGGCAAGCGCGTTCTGGGCGAGCCGCGCGTCGGCGCGCACGGCACCCTTATTTTCTTCGTGCACCCGAAGGACATGGGCGGCCAGCTTACCGAGATCATGGAGACGCCCAAAGAGGCGCATTAAGCTTTCATCCCCGCCCGCTTGGGAGGGGGTGGCGAGCGCAGGGCCGTGTGACGGTCCGGTTCGCACAGGTGGGTTGCAGCCCACATCAACTCAGGCTGGCCAGCGCGCTGGTAAGCCCGCGTATTCTCACTTGCAGGCGGGTGAGGAGAAAGAGGAACGGACGATGAGCGAGAAGCCGACGATCGAGACGAACCTTGGCGAGGACAGCGGCGCCGCGCCCGAAGCGCGCGAGCTGCCTCAACCCACGTCCGCAGCGGATCTCGAGAAGTGGCGCGCCGCCGCCGAAAAGGAAGTGAAGGGCCGCGATCTGACCTGGCAGACGCCGGAAGGAATCGCCGTCAAACCGCTCTACACCGCCGAGGACGTGAGCGTCGATCCGGGTCTTCCCGGTTTCGCGCCATTCACCCGCGGTGTCCGCGCTTCGATGTATGCGGGCCGTCCCTGGACCATCCGCCAGTACGCGGGTTTCTCGACCGCCGAGGAATCGAACGCCTTTTATCGCCGCAACCTCGCCGCCGGTCAGAAGGGCCTCTCGGTCGCGTTCGACCTTGCTACGCACCGCGGCTATGACAGCGACCATCCCCGCGTCACCGGAGACGTCGGTAAGGCCGGCGTTGCGATCGACACGATCGAGGACATGAAGATTCTGTTCGACGGAATTCCGTTGGACAAGATGTCGGTCTCGATGACGATGAACGGGGCGGTGATCCCGATCCTGGCCTTCTTCATCGTCGCGGGCGAGGAGCAGGGCGTCGAGCGTAAGCTGCTCGATGGGACCATCCAGAACGACATCCTCAAGGAGTTCATGGTCCGCAACACCTACATCTACCCGCCCGAGCCGAGCATGCGGATCATCTCGGACATTTTCGGCTACACCAGCCGCGAGATGCCCAAGTTCAACTCGATCTCAATCTCCGGCTACCACATGCAGGAAGCCGGCGCGACGCAGGTGCAGGAGCTGGCCTTCACCATCGCCGACGGCATGGAGTACGTGAAGTACGGCGTTGCCTCGGGGCTGGATATCGACAAGTTTGCCGGCCGGCTTTCCTTCTTCTTCGCCATTGGCATGAACTTCTTCATGGAAGTCGCCAAACTTCGCGCCGCGCGCGTGCTGTGGCACCGTGTCATGACCAAGCTCGGCGCGCAGGATGAGCGCAGCAAGATGCTGCGCACCCACTGCCAGACCTCGGGTGTGTCGCTGACGGAGCAGGACCCGTACAACAACGTCATCCGCACTACGATCGAGGCGATGGCGGCAATGCTGGGCGGCACCCAGTCGCTGCACACCAACGCGCTGGACGAAGCGATCGCGCTGCCGACCGACTTCTCGGCCCGCATCGCGCGCAACACGCAGATCGTGATCCAAGAAGAGACCGGGATGACGAAGGTGGTCGATCCTCTCGGTGGCTCGTATTACGTCGAGGCGCTGACACAGGAGCTGGTCGACAAGGCCTGGGAAATAATCGAGCGTGTCGAGGCAGAGGGCGGAATGGCCAAGGCAGTGGCCGCCGGCTGGCCGAAGGCGATGATCGAGGAAGCGGCCGCTGCCCGTCAGGCGCGCGTCGACCGGGGCGACGACGTGATCGTCGGCGTCAACAAGTACCGCCTCGCCAACGAAGACCTGCTCGAGACGCTTGAGGTGGACAACGCCAAAGTGCGCGAGGCGCAGATCGCGCGCATCAACAAGGTCAAGGCCGAGCGCGACGAGGCCAAGTGCCAGGCTGCGCTTGACGCGCTTCGCAAGGGTGCGGCGGCTCCGGCGAGCTTGGAGAACAACCTTCTGGCGCTCGCGGTCGAATGCGCCCGCGCTCGCGCGACGCTGGGCGAGATATCGTCGGCGATGGAAGACAGCTTCAACCGCTACGGCACGCAGCCGACACCAGTGAAGGGCGTCTATGCCGCGCCTTACGAGAACGACAGCCGTTGGCAGCAGGTGGTTGACGGTGTGGCCGCTGTCGAGCGCCGCTTGGGACGCAAGCCCAAGCTGCTGGTCGCCAAGATGGGCCAGGATGGCCATGATCGCGGCGCCAACGTAATTGCGTCGGCGTTCGGTGACATGGGTTTCGACGTGGTGTCCGGCCCGCTGTTCCAGACGCCTGAGGAGACGGTTGTGCTCGCGCTTGAGAACGACGTCGACGTTGTCGGCGCCTCCTCTCTGGCGGCGGGTCACAAGACCCTCATTCCAGAGCTGATCCAGCGCCTGCGTGAGCAGGGCCGCGCCGATATCAAGGTGATTGCGGGCGGTGTGATCCCTCCCCAGGACTATGAGTTCCTTCGCAACTCTGGCGTGCAGGGAATCTATGGTCCCGGCACCAACGTGGTTGAGTGCGCTGCCGATGTGCTGCGCCTGTTGGGTCACAACATGCCGCCAGCAGGCGAGCTCGAGGCGGCGGAGTAAACAATTTTGGCGTACCGGCAGTTGCCGGGCGTCGGCACGGTCGCGCTTTCGACGTAGGAGAAGGACATGAGCCAAAAGCTCGAGACGATGACGGTCCACGCCGGAACGGCTCCGGATCCGACGACGAAGGCGCGCATCACGCCGATCTACCAGACGTCGAGCTATGTGTTCGATGACGTCGATCACGCTGCGCGCCTGTTTAACCTGGAGGAATTCGGGAACATCTATTCCCGGATCATGAACCCCACCAACGGCGCGCTCGAGGGCAAGATCGCGGCGCTTGAAGGCGGGGTGGCCGCACTTGGTGTTGCCTCGGGCCATGCCGCGCAGTTTCTGGTTTTCCACACGCTGATGGAGCCCGGCTGCGAGATCGTCGCGGCGAAGAAGCTCTACGGCGGTTCGCTCAACCAGCTCGGCCATTCGTTCCGCAAAATGGCTTGGGAAACGAAGTTCGTTGATGCGGACGATGCCGCGAACGTCGCAGCAGCCATCACCGACAGGACCCGTGCCGTTTTCGTCGAGAGCCTCGCGAACCCGGGCGGGGTCGTCACCGACATTGCTGCCATTGCAGAGGTTGCCCATGCCGCAGGCGTGCCGCTGGTCGTCGACAATACGCTGGCGACGCCGGTGCTCTGCCGCCCGATCGAGCATGGGGCGGATATCGTCGTTCACTCCGCCACCAAGTTCCTCAACGGCCACGGCAACGCCGTTGGCGGACTGATTGTCGACTCCGGAAAGTTCGACTGGAAGGCCTCGGGCAAGTACCCGTACCTGACGGAGCCGAACCCCAGCTACCATGGCATGGTCTTCAACGAGGCGCTGGGCGAGCTGTCGTTCATGGTCGCTTGCCGCGCGCTGGGTCTGCGCGATCTTGGCCCCGCGATGGCGCCGATGAACGCCTTCCTCGCGCTGACCGGCATGGAGACGCTGGCGCTGCGCATGGAGCGTCACTGCGACAACGCGCTGCACCTGGCTCGGTGGCTGCAAGCCCATCCCAAGGTCGCCTGGGTCAACTACGCAGGTCTTCCCGAGAACCCCTACCACCAGCTCGCTCACAAATATCTGGGCGGCAAGGGTGGTGCGGTGTTCACCTTCGGGATCAAAGGGGGCTACGAGGCCGGCGTGAAGCTCGTGTCCGCGGTCAAGCTGTTCAGCCACCTTGCCAATATTGGCGACACGCGCTCGCTCATCATTCATCCCAGCTCCACCACCCATCGCCAGCTTGACGAAGGCGCGCAGATAGAGGCAGGCGCTGGACCGGACGTGGTGCGCGTATCGGTGGGCATCGAGCACATCGAAGATATCGTCGCGGACCTCGCGCAGGCCTTGGAGCAAATCTGACCCGATGACCCAACCTCGAACCGACTGGACCCGCGAGGAAATCGCTGCGCTGTTCGACCTGCCGTTCACGGAGCTGGTATTCCGCGCAGCCGAAGTCCACCGGGCCAACCATCCCGCGAACGAGGTCCAGCTTTCTACGCTGCTCTCGATCAAGACCGGCGGTTGCGTCGAAGACTGCGGCTATTGCTCGCAATCGGTGAAGGCGGACAGCGGCGTCAAGGCGACCAAGCTGATGGAGGTCCAGCAGGTTCTCCAGCGTGCCGCCCAGGCTCGGGACCAGGGCTCGACCCGCTTCTGCATGGGCGCCGCCTGGCGCAATCCCAAGGATCGGGACATGCCCTCCATCATCGAGATGGTGAAGGGCGTGCGTGCGATGGGCATGGAGACCTGCATGACGCTGGGCATGCTGACGCCTGAGCAGGCGGACATGCTGAGCGAGGCGGGTCTCGACTATTACAACCACAATATCGACACCTCGCCCGAACGCTATGATCAGGTGATCACTACGCGCACCATGGACGACCGGCTGGACACACTATCGAACGTGCGCATGGCCGGGATCAACGTCTGTTCCGGCGGGATCGTCGGCATGGGCGAGACGCGCGAGGATCGCGTTGGCTTCATCCACACGCTGGCGACCTTGCCTGACCATCCGCAGTCGGTGCCAGTCAACGCGCTGGTTCCGGTCAAGGGCACGGTACTGGGTGACATGCTTGCCGATACGCCGCTCGCGAAGATCGACGACGTCGAATTCGTGCGCACCGTGGCGGTGGCGCGCATCACCATGCCGCTCTCGATGGTCCGCTTGTCCGCCGGGCGTGAGTCGATGTCCGAGATGACGCAGGCGATGTGCTTCATGGCCGGAGCCAACTCGATCTTCACCGGCGACAAGCTGCTGACGGCTCCCAACGCGGGAGACGATAGCGACATGGCCATGTTCGCGCGCCTTGGCATCAAGCCGATGGCGATCGAACTGACGCCTGCTGAGGTTGAGGCCCAGCGCATGCCGAAAGGCTGTGCGAAGCTGGAAGCGGCGGAGTAACCGGCACCGCTCGACTGGTGCAATGAATTTTGGTTTTTCAGTGCTGCGGCGCGAGGCGCGGCAACTGAGTTTTGGAGGGTACGGGGTTGTTCAAGAAAATCCTCATCGCGAACCGCGGCGAGATCGCGTGCCGTGTGATCAAGACCGCGCGGCGCATGGGCATCCAGACCGTCGCCGTCTACTCCGACGCCGACGCGCGCGCGCCGTTCGTGCAGATGGCTGATGAAGCGGTTCACATTGGCCCGGCTCCGGCGGCCCAGTCCTACCTCATCGCTGACAAGATCATCGCCGCCTGCAAGCAGACCGGAGCAGAGGCGGTGCACCCTGGTTACGGATTTCTCTCTGAGCGCACGTCGTTCGCAGAGGCGCTTGCCGCAGAGGGCATCGAGTTCATCGGCCCTCCCGTTGGCGCCATCGCGGCGATGGGTGACAAGATCGAGTCCAAGAAGCTCGCCAAGGAAGCCGGCGTCAACGTCGTCCCGGGCTTCGTCGGCGAAATCGAAGATACCGAACACGCGGTGCGCATCTCCAGCGAGATCGGCTACCCGGTGATGATGAAGGCCTCGGCCGGCGGCGGCGGCAAGGGTATGCGCCTGGCCTATACCGAGCAGGACGTGCGCGAAGGCTTCGAAGCCGTGAAGCGCGAGGGCCTGAACTCCTTCGGCGACGACCGTGTATTCATCGAAAAGTTCATCCTCAACCCGCGCCACATTGAGATCCAGATCCTGGGCGATAAGCATGGTAACATCCTTTACCTGAACGAGCGCGAGTGCTCGATTCAGCGCCGCCACCAGAAGGTGGTTGAGGAAGCGCCGTCGCCCTTCGTCACGCCCAAGATGCGCAAGGCTATGGGCGAGCAGTGCGTCGCCCTGTCGCGCGCGGTGGGTTACTACTCGGCCGGCACGGTGGAACTGATCGTCTCGGGCGCGGACCCGACGGGTGAGAGCTTCTACTTCCTCGAGATGAACACCCGCCTGCAGGTGGAGCATCCCGTCACCGAGGCAATCACCGGTGTCGATCTGGTCGAGCAGATGATCCGCGTCGCCGCAGGCGAGAAGTTGGAGATGACGCAGGATGATGTGAAGATCGAAGGCTGGGCCATCGAGAACCGCGTCTATGCGGAGGATCCTTATCGTGGGTTCCTGCCGTCGACCGGACGTCTGGTTCGTTACCAGCCGCCGGTCGAGGGCTGGACGGACGATGGCCAGGCGAACGGGCGCCGCGGCATCGATGGCGTCCGCGTGGATGACGGCGTCTACGAAGGCGGCGAAGTCTCGATGTTCTACGACCCGATGATCGCCAAGCTGGTGACATGGGGCGAAACCCGTGACGAGGCGGCGGACAAGCAGATCGCCGCGCTCGACGCATTCGAGATCGAGGGCCTTGGTCACAACATCGATTTCGTCTCGGCCATCATGCAGCACCCGCGTTTCCGCTCGGGCGAACTGACCACCGGCTTCATCGCCGAGGAATACCCCGAAGGCTTCCACGGCGCGCCGCCGTCGGACGAACTGAAGGCCAAGATCGCTGCCGTTGCCGGCTTTATCGCCACCGCTCGCGCTGACCGCGCGCGCCGCGTTGACGGCCAGCTTGCCAACACGTTGCCGCCGCCGTCCGAGTGGACGATCACCATCGCCAACACCGCGTTCGAAGTTGCGGTCGAGGAAGACGAGGTCACCGTGAACGGCCAGGTCGTGGACCTGGAGATGGAGTATACTCCAGGCGATCGACTGGTTGAGGCAGAAGTCGGGGGTGAATTGCTTGGCCTTCGGGTGGAGCCAACGCGCAACGGGCTGAAGGTCACAACCCGCGGTGCCATTCACAAGGTCGCGATCCTGCCCACGCGCGTTGCATCGCTTTCCTCGCACATGATCGAGAAAGTCGCGCCGGATCTGTCCCGCTTCCTGATCTGCCCGATGCCCGGACTTCTGGTGTCGCTCAGTGTTGCCGAGGGCGACAAGGTCGAGGCAGGCCAGCCGCTGGCAGTCATCGAAGCCATGAAGATGGAGAACATCCTGCGCGCCGAAAAGTCGGGTACGGTCAAAGCCGTGAACGCGAAGGCCGGCGAGAGCCTTGCCGTCGACGCGGTGATCCTCGAACTGGAGTAGCATGCACCTCGATCATGATCCGAGTGCGGCGGCCGGTGAGGAAATCGGCTTCGGCGATTTCCTCAAGGTCGACATTCGCGTGGGCACGATCATCGCTGCCGAAGTCTACGAGCGCGCGCGCAAGCCGAGCATGAAGCTGCGGATCGACTTCGGGCCCGGCGTGGGTGAGCGCAGGAGCGTTGGCCAGGTGGCCGCGCTCTATGCGGCTGAGGACTTGATCGGCCGGCAAGTGGCGGGGGTTGTGAACTTCCCGCCGCGCCAGATCGGCAAGGCGCTGTCCGAAGCGTTGACGCTTGGCTTCGCGGATGAGGAGGGCAGGGTGGTTCTGTTCTCTCCGGACAAGCCGGTGCCGAACGGCTCGCGCCTTTTTTGATGGACCAGAGTTTGTCGAGTTTTGCAGACGTGCTCACCGGTGCGAAGGCAACGGCGGAGGGCCGTGTCGTAAGCGTGCCGGAAACATGGCATCAGGGGCGCACTGCCTACGGCGGCTTTTCGTCCGCTCTGGCTCTGGCCGAGGCGATGCGCGTGGGAGGGGAATTGCCGCCGCTCCGGTCGGCGCAGATGGCCATGATGGCTCCTTTGTACGGAGACGTCGAGGTGCGCGCGCGCGTGCTGCGCAGCGGGCGCAACGCAATCTGGATGGCCAGTGAGATTTATGGTGAGAAGGGGCTCGGCTTCACAGCGAGCTTCGTCTTCATGCGTCCGGTGGAGAGTACGGTCTCCCTGAACGACTGCGAGATGCCCTCTGGCGTCCTGGTTCCAGAAGAGGCGCAACCACTCTCCCGAGATCGGGGAGCAGTGTTCCTGCGCAACAACTTTGACGTGCGCTTTGCGCAGCCTCCCAGTGACGAGCGGCGCCCGGAAATGTTCTGGTGGGTTCGTCCTCGGGAAGTGACGGCGCTCGATCCCACTGTGGCACTGCTGCTCACGGCCGATGCTCTGCCGCCGGGCGTCATGCGGTTGCTTTCGCCCAGCGTGCCGGTCAGCACAATGCACTGGCAGGTCAATCTGCTGACACCCGAGCCGGAAACCGTCGACGGCTGGTGGCTGCTGCGGTCCACTTCCGACTATGCGAAGGATGGCTGCTCTAGCCAGAGGATGGCATTGTGGAACGCGAAAGGCGTGCCGATGCTTACCGGGGTGCAGTCGATCGCATTGTTTGGTTAGCAGCGATTCAGAGCTGCGTCCTTGACATTATGAACCATATGGGTTATATGCTCCGGCCATCCGGCTAGGGCCAAGTACACGTCCTCGCCGGTGTTTCGGGCCGGCGCCGAGGGCGAAGAGCAATGCGATGAAATCGCGGCTGCGTCCCCAAAGCGCTTGCACCGGAGCGGTGCTTTACAAGGACCGGCGCTCGACTTGCGAGCCCGCTTGCCCGGTCCGCACCGCATCCGAAGGGCCGAGCCGAGGTCACCACGCCAGACGGCCGTTCGCGATCCAACGTGGTTTCCCGCGCTCTTCGCGAAGAGCGCCCCGGTTCCGGCCCGATGTTCACTCCGGCCTGCCGAACTTCCCTCCTGGCGTTACCCCGCATTCGCCAGCGGGCGCAGGCGCTTGCCTGCACGGCTTACACGTCTTGCGGCGTGTTCAGCACCTTTCCGAGTGTCACCTTCAGAAGGACAAAGGCAACAAGACCCACAGTCGCTGCGCCCACGTGCAAGAGCCAGAACTGTACCGTGTCCATCGTTGAGTACCAGCCACCCACGGTGCCTACGACCATGTTCGCGCCTACGAAAGCGAGGTAGTAGATGCCCACCACCGTTCCCGTCAGCGCGCGGGGGGCGACTTTGGTGAAGAGGGCGAGGCTGACAGGCAGGGTGTGCCCAAAGCCGATACTGTTGAGGATGTGGAACATGACCGGCCAGAACAGGCCGATCTTGCCGTCCCCCTGCGTGGCCGCCGCCATGACGAGGCACAGGGCGCCAGCGATAGTGAACACGCTGCCGATGATCATCTTGCCGAGCTCGTCTGGCTCGCTGCCGTACTTGTCGGCATACCACTTCCAGAAGGCGGTGACGGCGACCAGCAGAGTGAAGCTGGCAGTCGCATCCACGGTGATCATCCAACTCGTCGGTACCGTCGTACCGAAGAACGTGAGCTGGAACTGCTCATCGGCCCAGACGAGGTAGGCGTTGAAGATCTCCTGGTTTACCAGCAGCGCCACGGCGAGGACCGGGATCAGCAGCAGCAGGACGAGCAAGCGTGGCACGTCGGTTTTGTGCAAGCGGTCTGCCGGCGCTTTCGCTCCTTTGGCAGGGCGGTTGTCCGCCGGAAGCCAGGGTTTGGCGTAGATGTACAGCAGCAGCCCCGCGACCATGACGAGGCCCGCGCATCCAAAGCCATAATGCCAGCCCACCTTCTCGCCCAGCGTGCCGGAAACCAGCGGAGCAGCGATGACGCTGAGCTGGATCGCGATGTAGAAGATCTGGAATGCGGTGGCGCGGCGAAGGTCCTTGGTGCTGTAGAGTTCGCCCACCTGGCTGGCGATGTTGCCCTTGAACAGCCCCACGCCGACGACCAGCGCCAGCAGCGCAAACAGGAAAGCGCTTTCGAACGCCATCAGCAGGTGGCCCAGCGCCATCACGGCACCGCCGAGGACGAGTGTCACCCGCCGCCCTAGCCACCGGTCCGCAATGATCCCGCCCAGAATGGGCGTGAGGTACACAAGCCCAGTGTAGTCCCCGAACAGGCGCGAGGCGAAAGGCTGTCCCTCCAGCCCTCCGTACCAGCTCTCTTGCAGCGCCTGGAGGCCGATGACGTTGCCAATGTTCTCGGGCAGCAGCAGATACTTGGTCATGTAGAGGACCAGCAACGTCTGCATGGAATAATACGAAAACCGCTCGCAGCCCTCGACGAAGGCAAGGAAACCGAGGCCCTTGGGGTGGCCGAGAAAGGCGCGGTCGTCGCGGCTCGCGACAGTTTCTGGATCGATCTGCGGCGTGGCTTCGGCTGCGGTCATGCGTCTTCCGTCATGCTGGCGAAAGGCGGTGGCTTAAGGCTTGTCAGGCGCCGCGTCTGTCCCGTGCCTGCGGGGCGTAGCGCTTCATTGTCGGCAAGAAAGATCGGCGCCGCGCAAAAAGGCGGCAGGTCCCGATGAACCTGCCGCCCCGAGCGCCTCCGGTCCGGAGGCACTACGGCCGCCCCCCGGTGGCAACTTATGCCAGAGGAATGCCTAGAAGACGGGAAAGGGCACTCCGTAGTATCCATAGACCTGTCGCGCGTAGATCTCGTCCCAGACGGGGTCGCGATCACGATAACGGGGCGCGCCTTCCAGCTTGTCTTTGTCGAGGTCGACGACGTAACCGCCCTGGGCTTCCTCGTAGTCCAGCATCTCCCAGGGAAGCGGGTAGTACTCATTGCCGATGCCAAGGATGCCGCCGAACTCCATGACAGCATACTCGACACGGCCGCTGCGCTTGTTGACCATGAAATTGCGGATGGAGCCGAGGCGCTCGCCCTGGCGATTGTAGACCTTGGTACCTTCCACCTTGTCTGAGGCGATCAGGCGGTCGGTTTCGCTGATGGCGACGGGCTCGGTCATCGCGGCTCTCCCTCGATTTGGTGTAGACCAAGGAAACGGCCCGCGCGCGCAAGGGTTGCCGCACTTCTGCGAGCCATCGCGCAAGGATCACGCGTTGCCGATACTCAGCCGTCGGTCGAGAGTTCTTCGTCCAGGAAGGCGGCGATGTCGGTCATGTCCACATCGCGGTCCAGGAAGGCCTTCCCAATGCCATGAAGCAAGACGAAGGGCAGGGTTCCCGCGTCCATCTTCTTATCATGTAGCATATGTCCGGCAAGCACTCGGCCGTCGCAGTCGAGGCCAAGGCCGGACAAGCTCGCGGGCAGGCCGATGGCGCCGATGTGCTCGGCCACCCTCTCGGCCGAGGCATGAGGCATCAGGCCTTTGCGGGCCGAGTAGCGTGCGGCCAGTACCATGCCGAGCGCAACGGCCTCCCCGTGCAGCAGAGCGCTCGAAAACCCGGTCTCGGCTTCCAATGCATGGCCGAACGTATGGCCCAGGTTCAGCAGCGCGCGTGTGCCCGTTCGCTCGAACTCATCTTCCGCCACGATTGCAGCCTTCGCCGCGACATTATGGGCAACGGCGTACTCTCGTAGTGCCGCATCACCGCCAAGCATCGTAGCGCCGTTGGTTTCGCACCAGGCAAAGAAGTCCGCATCGCCCAGCAGCCCGTACTTCACGACTTCGGCGTAACCGGAGAGCAACTCCCGCTCAGGCAGCGTCTCCAGCACGGCGAGGTCTGCCAGCACAAGCGAGGGCTGGTGAAAGGCGCCCACGAGGTTCTTGCCCGCGGGCGTGTTGATCGCGGTCTTGCCGCCGACACTGGAATCCACCTGAGCCAGCAAGGTGGTTGGAATCTGAATGAAGTGACAGCCGCGCTTGAGGATTGCGGAGCAGAAGCCGGTCAGGTCACCGATCACACCGCCACCAAGAGCGATGACATGGTCGCCTCGCTCCACTTCAAGCGTCAGCAGCCAGTTGACCGTCGCCGCGAGTTCATCCCAGCTTTTCGTCTGCTCGCCCGGGGGCAGGATTCGCCAGTGCGGCTCGTGCCCGTTCTCGCGCAGCGCAGTCTCGACGACCTCACCCCAGGCGGCATACACATTCGTGTCGGTGATGATCGGAACGCCGCGCTTGCGCAGGCGCCCGCGGCAATGCTCGACCATCTCGGGCAGAAGTCCGGCGCCGACGCGCACTTCGTATGGCCGACCAGCTATGTCGACCGGGATCACAGCCACTGGGCAATTCCCTCCAGAACGCGGTTGACGGTTTGCGTGTGCGGACCGTTGGCGCTGATCACGTGGATCGGCGCCTGTGAATAGGCGGGCGCACGCTCCTCACGCAGTCGGCCCAGGATCTCGCGCGGATCACCATCACGCAGCAGCGGGCGGTTATCCTTGCGTGCAGTACGCTCGACCAGAGTGTCGACATCGCTGTCGAGCCACACGGCGAGGGAGCGCTCCAGAATAAGCTCGCGCGTTGCCGGATTGCAGAAAGCACCGCCGCCGGTGGCGATCACGGTTGGAGTGGCGTCCTCTGCCAGCAGCCGGGAAATCACGCGCCGCTCACCATCGCGAAAGTAGCTCTCGCCGTACGACTCGAAGATTTCGGGAATTGTCATGCGCGCGGAGCGCTCGATCTCATCGTCCGCATCTACGAACGGCCAGTGCAGGATCGTTGCCAAGCGTTTGCCGACACTCGATTTGCCCACACCCATCATGCCGACCAGCACCACGGGACGGTCGATCCGGGCCGTAATCCGGGCAATTTCCTGTTCGGAGAAACGAGGCTGCTGAACGTCCATTGCAGCGGCCCCTATAGTTGGGCTAGGTCGGCGCGCAAGCATGCTTGAGGAAGTTGAGTGAAAGGTCGCATTGGCAGGCGGGTGATATTGATGGCGCTGTTCCTGCCCGTTGCCGCGTTGCTCGGCTACGCCTGGGTGGATGGCGGGCGTCAGCCCCTTCGTGATATCGCAGAGCCGCTCCCGGTGCCGAGGGCGCCGAAATGAGGCCAGCCCTCCTGATTGCGGGCGCCGCCTTGACGTTGAGTTCGGCGCTGGCGCTGGCGCAAGGTGCGCCGGAGTCCCTGCTGCCGCCCGGCTTCAACGACCCTGCGCCCACGCCCGCGCCTCGACCGAGCCCTGCGTCCAAGGCCGCTCAGCCGCGTCCCGCTCCCGCGCCGTCGCCTGCACCCTCAGCAACCGTCTCCGCCCCGGTTATTCAGCCGCTTCCGAGCCAGTCCCCCGCAGAGCCGCCGACCCCGACGAGCACTGAGGAACAGGGTGAAGGGACACTCAAGCGACTGCCTTCGCTGGACGAACTGGCACGGATGACCCCTGAGGATTTCCAGGAACTGCTCGGGCTGAAGCCGGACTTCGACATGCCATCGGGCGCCCGACGCGCAATGGTCAACGTCGGCCTGATTGATGAGAGTGAAGGCGGGCTCGCCGGGGATGTCCTGGCGCGACAGAATGGCCGTCTGGTTCGCGCCTCGCTGGCGGGGAATCGTGGGACGCTGGTGTCGCGTTGGGGCCATATCCTTCTGCGGCGCGCGCTCGCCTCGCGGCTTGACGCTCCGCATGGAATGACCCCGCAGGAGTTTCTCGCCCTGCGCGTCGGCCTGCTGCTGCGCATGGGCGAACCCGACGCGGCTCGAGCGATCATGCAGGACATCAACGCGGGGAACTATACGCCCGAGCTGAACGCGATCGCGCTCAACGTCTACGCCGATAACAGCGACTTCACCGGCATCTGCCCCGTGATGGCCGCGCAGACTGCGGACCGAGAGGAGCCGCAATGGACCGTCGCCAAGAGCATGTGCAGCGCGTTTCGCGGCAATGGGGCGACGGCTGCAGCCCAGCTTGAGCGCTATCGGGTTCGCGGAATCATGCCGCGGATCGATCTCCTCCTGGCGCAGAAGTATGCCGGCGCTGCCGGTCGCTCGCGCCGTGCCGTTACCATCGAGTGGGACGATGTCACGGACATGACGCCCTGGCGGTTCGGCTTGAGCAACGCCGTGGGTGTGGAACCGCCGCAGCGGCTGATGAACGATGCTGGGGTCCGCTATGATTACGTCACGGCAGTGGCGCCTGCGGTGAGTCTCTCCCGCCGGGCATCTGCCGCCGATCGGGCGGGGGCCACGGGGGTTCTCTCCAGCGCGGCCATGGTTGACCTCTATGGCCAGCTCTATGCTGACCCGGATATCACCGGAGATTGGTCTGACAGGGCCGAGAAGCTGCGCGACGCCTACGTCCTTGAGGATCCGTCGGCTCGGCTGGCGGCCATTCGTTCGCTCTGGGAAGGCGCGGCAGGGAAGCCGCAGACCTACGGGCGTCAGGTGCTGACCGCCCGTGCAGCGGCGCGCATGCCGGTCAATGCCGAAATGGCCGAAAGCGCAGCTCCGCTGATCGCATCCATGCTCGCGGCGGGTCTCGACGCCAATGCCATGCGCTGGGCGGATGTGGTCGAGCCGGGTAGTGAAGGTTGGGCGCTGCTGGCACTCGCCAATCCGAATGGCTCGGCAAGGGTGAGCAACGGCGACATCGCGACCTTCATCGATAGCGACGAGAGCGATCGCGCCCGCAAGTCTGCTTTCCTGGTGGCAGGCTTGGCGGGCTTGGGCCGGATCAGCGCCGATGCCGTGAACGATTATGCGTCGGACCTTGGTATAAACCTGGGTGGCGAGACCCGCTGGACACGAGCCATTGAGGGCGCCGCCCGCAATGGCGATGAGGTGACAGTCGCGTATCTTGCCGGGTTGGGGATGCAGGGCACCAGCTGGTCGCAGATGACGCCCCGTTATCTCTATCATATCGTCTCGGCACTGCGCGCGGTGGGTCTTGAGGCCGAGGCGCGGATGATCGCGGCCGAGGCTGTCGCGCGGGTCTGAGCAGTGACAGCGCATCCTTCCGCCTCTGAGCGGAGCGACGCGGTTGAGAGCTTTCTCTCCATGCTCGCCGTCGAGCGCGGAGCGTCGGCCAACACGCTGGATGCTTATCGTCGCGATCTCGAGGCGACCCGTGCTGCAATCGGCGATCCGGCGTTCGCAGATGCCGATGCGCTGGCGTCGCTCGGTGCCGCATGGTCCGGGCTGGCCGCCTCCAGCCTTGCAAGACGTTGCTCTGCCCTGCGCCAGTTCTTTGGTTTCCTGATCGACGAGGGGCTGCGCGAGGATGATCCTTCGACTGCCTTGCCCAGACCGCGTATCCGCCGTCCTTTGCCGCGCCTTCTGAGCCAGGACGAAGTCGCGCGCTTTCTCGCTCGGGCTGAAGAGGAAGCGGCTGGCGACGAGCCTCGCGCCGTTCGCCTCTTGTGCCTTCTGGAGCTTCTCTATGGGTCGGGCCTGCGGGCGAGCGAACTCGTGGCGCTGCCCGTCAATGCGGTTCCTCGCGATGCGCCTTTCCTTCACGTCACCGGCAAAGGTGGGCAGCAACGCATGGTCCCGGTCAGCGGAAGGGCGCGGCAGGCGCTGTCGCGCTGGCTTGTGCTGCGCGCGCCAGGCTCGCGCTTTCTGTTCCCTTCGCATGGTGCATCGGGGCATGTCACAAGGGTGCGCTTGTTCCAGCTCCTGCGCGACCTGGCGGTTGGGGCCGACATCGACCCGACCCGTGTTTCGCCGCATGTCTTGCGGCACGCCTTCGCCACGCACCTGCTGGAGGGCGGGGCCGATTTGCGGGTGCTGCAGACGCTGCTTGGTCATGCCGATATTTCGACGACGCAGATCTACACCCATGTCGACAGTGCGAGGCTGGTGGCACTGGTGAACGCCCGCCACCCGCTTGCCCGACCTCAACAGACTTGATCCGGAAACACTAGGGCTGGGAACAAGGGCGGGTAGCCTCGGTTCTTCCCGGACGAACGTGAACAGAGAGGGACGCCCATGGGCATAAGCCGCCGCAAGCTCGCACTCAAGTTGACAGCCGCATTCGCGATGACCGGTCTGGTTGCTTGTGGAGCGACCGGCGGAAGCGGTGTCGTGCAAGCGGCGCCAAGCACCGCTGCTAACGCGATCAGCCAGACGGACAAGGCGCAGGGTGCCAAGGCGCACCCCGAACTGCTCGCCGAGTTCGGCGGAGAAGTCTCCGGATCCCAGGCGAACTATGTGGAAGCGGTCGGCAAGACGATCGCCGTTCAGTCTGGCCTGAGCAACGCTCGTGGGGATTTCACGGTCACTTTGCTCAATTCGCCGATCAACAACGCTTTCGCCATTCCCGGTGGCTACGTCTACGTGACGCGGCAACTTGCGTCGCTGATGAATAACGAGGCGGAACTCGCGGCCGTTCTGGGACACGAGGTAGGGCACGTTGCGGCGCGCCACTCGGCCAAGCGCCAGAAGACCGCCACGCGCAATTCCATTCTCGGAGCTCTAGGGTCGGTGCTTTCCGGCGTCCTGCTGGGAGACAACGCGTTCGGGCAACTGGGCCAGCGGGTTTTCTCACAAGGATCGCAGCTCCTGACGCTGCAGTTCTCGCGCTCGCAGGAACTGGAAGCCGATAACCTTGGCATCGCCTATCTGCGCAAGGCTGGCTACGACCCTCGCGCGATGGCGACCGTACTGGAGAGCCTGGCGCGCCAGGACGCCTTGGAAGCGCGGCTGCGGGGCACTGCGAACCAGGTTCCCGAGTGGGCATCGACTCACCCCAATCCCGCCTCTCGCGTTCGTGACGCGCTGCGCACCGCAGGCGCCAATGCGGACGGTCTGACAAAGCGCGACGCGTTCCTGAGCGGCATCAATGGGCTGACTTATGGAGACGACCCGCGGCAGGGGATCGTCGAGGGCCTCACCTTCCGGCATCCGGAACTGCGCTTTGCGTTCGAGGCGCCGCAGGGCTTCTATCTCGTCAATGGCACGCAAGCGGTCTCAATTAACGGACAGTCGGGCAAGGCTGAGTTCACGGGAGGGCGCATCGAGGGTAGCCTCGACAGCTACGTCGGCAAGGTCTTTGCCGGCCTGAGTTCAGGTCAGGCGCAGATTGCGCCACAGGCACTGCAAAGCACGACCGTCAACGGCATGCCGGTACGCTACGCCACGGCAAGGGCGCAGGGTGGTAGCGGGCCGGTCGATGTCACGGTTTTTGCTTATGACTTTGGCGGGGGGCAGGCCTACCACTTCACCGCGATCACGCAGGCGGGGAACGCCGGTGTGTTCAACCCGATGTTCCGCTCGCTGCGCCGGCTGAGCGCCAGCGAGGTCGGAGAGATCAAGCCGCGCCGCATCAGCGTGGTGACAGTCGGAGCCGGTGATACCGTGCAATCGCTGGCAGCGCGCATGGCCTACAAGGATGCGCCGCTTGAGCGGTTTCTGGTGTTGAACGGGCTACAGTCCGATGCGCGCCTGACGCCAGGGCAGAAGGTGAAGATCGTCACGCAGTAAAGGTGACATGCTGCACAAATGAGAAGGGCGGCAGGTTACCCCGCCGCCCGTCGTTTGCGTGGCAGCTGCGCTTAGCCAGCCTTCACTGTCCCTTCGTTCATCTTCTCGGATGTCTTGTTGAAAGTGTTGGTCAGCTGGGTGCCAAGGCCGCTCATGGCGGTGATGGCTGCAACAGCGATCAGAGCGGCGATCAAGCCGTATTCGATGGCGGTTGCGCCCTTCTCGTCGCGGCGTAGCTTCTTGAAGAACTGCATGGATAGTCTCCTGGGAATGTAATACGTCTCTAAAGTACCCGGTCCGTTAAGCGCCTGCCCGCGGACACTCTGCTGAGTAGGTTGGAAAACTTGAGATTCGCTTAATCGGTTTTGTTGTGGGCCTTGGCTGATTCGGATTCCACATGGGTCCACATGCGCAGGGTCTCACCAGCGACGCCGGACAGGGCGCCTGCCATCGCAAGGAAGATCAGGCTCAGGATCAGGCCGTACTCGACGGCTGTTGCACCGCGGTTGTCGCGCAGGCAGCATAGAAAAAGACGTTTGCCGCGCATCGCTGCCTCAAATTGCCCCAATCCTCTTCTACTTGTCACCTTCGCGTGAAGGATGCGTTAAGTCTGATGTCGAACGTACACGAGTGCAGTGGTCCGCTGTGGGTGGCCGCAGTCGCCTTGATCGACGCGGCCGGGCAGGTCCTGATGCAAAAGCGTCCGGCGGAAGCTGCGCATGGCGGCCTCTGGGAGTTTCCTGGTGGCAAGCTGGAGCAGGGCGAATCCCCTGAAGCCGCTGCGGTGCGCGAAATTGCAGAGGAACTGGGCGTAATTCTCGATCCGTCCGACTTGCAGCCCGCCGTTTTCGCGTCCGGGAGCACGGAGGCTGCGAGCCGCCGCCCACTGGTCATCCTGCTTTTCGCCTGCAGCCGCTGGAAGGGTGTTCCGGCAGCTGAGGGAGGCGCGAGCATCGCCTGGAGCGATCCTGCTGACATCTCCAAGCTGCCCATGCCGCCGCTGGATTACCCTCTGGCTGAAGGACTTTTGAGATTGTTGCACGCGAACGCATTTTAGTGCTTGCCAGGTCGGCAAACCCTTTCTATTGGCAGCCCTCCAACGCGCCCGTAGCTCAGCTGGATAGAGCATCAGACTACGAATCTGAGGGTCGGACGTTCGAATCGTTCCGGGCGCGCCATTTTCCCCAAGAGGAAATAAGGAAGTTAGCGAGAGGTTCTCGCTAACCGTCCTGCTGTTGTTCGGGGCGGAGTGATGACCGGGGTGGCAGCGCCGAATTCACCTCCTCCACAGATTGTCAGATAGGTGACGCGGCCCGGCCGCCGAGAGTAACAGGTTTACGCCTGCTGCGCGAGACTGCGGGACGTCTCATGTTTTTGTGGCGGCGAGTGCACAGCGGCGATCCCCCATTGCTGCAGGCCACTAAGCTGAACGGCGCAAACCGCCAAACCTGGCTGACCGATGTGCTAGACCGTATAGGCAAGGGGCACCAACCCGCCGCATCCGTGAACTGCTGGCGCGGGAGTGGAACGGAAGCCCAGCCGTAACTGCTGGAACAGGGCTCAACACGCCGTAGAAGCTTTGCCGACGGCGTGATAGGGCAGCCGCGATGCCGTGGCTCGCCAAACCTGCGCTTACCAACCATTGTCTTGTATCGACTGTCCTGCGACAGGCCCGGCGATGAAAGGATTGGACCACCCCACACGCGTGGTTCCGGCCGCGTTTCTGGCCGCGATCGCGCTAGGCACGCTGCTGCTGATGCTGCCGCTTGCCACTGCCAGCGGTCGAAGCGCCGGCTTCATGACTGCTTTCTTCACCGCGACCTCGGCAATCTGCGTCACCGGCTTGATTACCGTGGACACGCCCACTTTCTGGTCTCCCCTGGGGCAAGCGGCGATCCTGTTGATGTTCCAGATCGGCGGTCTGGGTATCATGACGGGCGCAACCTTGCTGGGTCTGGTTGCCGGAAGGCGCATGAGCCTGTCGAGCCGTGCCATCGCCCTGACGGAGCACGGTCACCTCAATCGTGCCGAGGCGGCAAGCCTCGTGCGGCTCGTGTTCGTGGTCAGCATCGCGATCGAGGCCGTCGTCACGCTGGCGCTGTGGCTGCGCTGGTGGTTGGGCTATGGCCTGAGCCCGCTCGTCGCGGCCTGGCACGCCTTGTTCCACGCCGTGTCCGCTTTCAATAACGCTGGCTTTTCGTCGTTTTCGGACAGCCTCATAAGCTGGCAGAGTGATGGCTTGATCCTCGGCCCGATCATGGCGGCGATCATCGTCGGCGGAATCGGCTTTCCCGTGCTGCACGAGCTGTGGTCGCGGCGCGGGAGGCCGCGGCGGCATAGACCCTGGTCGCTGCACAGCCGCATAACCCTCACCGTTAGCGCGGCCCTCCTCGCGGGCGGGATGGGGCTGATGCTGGCAGCGGAATGGACTAACCCCGCCACTTTGGGAGCGATGCCGGTAGGTGAGCGGCTGCTAAACGCCGCTTTCCATTCCGTCACGATGAGAACGGCCGGGTTCAACGCCTTGGACGTCGGTGCCTTTGCCGATCAATCCCTGTCGATCAACTACGTGTTCATGATGATCGGCGGCGGCAGCGCAGGTACGGCGGGCGGATTGAAAGTCACGACCTTCGCGCTGCTCGGCTTCGTTGTATGGTCCGAGATTCGCGGGCACGAAGAGACGAGCATCTTCGGTCGGCGGGTTGGATCGAGAGTCGTGCGGCAGGCGCTATCGATTGTGCTGATCGCAATTGCCCTCATCGGCTTGGTCACTCTGATGATCGAGTGGATCGAGCCTGAGATCGACTTTCGCCTCATCCTGTTCGAGACGGTTTCAGCGTTCGCCACCGTAGGGCTTTCGACCGGGATCACCGCGGACCTTTCTCCTGCGTCGCAAGTGCTGCTTGTGCTGCTGATGTTCGTCGGACGCGTCGGCACCATCACCTTCGCCACGGCTCTGGCTTTGGCGCCGCGCACCCTCAAATACCGCTATCCTGAGGAGCAACCCATTGTTGGCTAGCCGGAACACGAAGAAATCGTCTGCCGTTGCCGTCATCGGCCTGGGCCGGTTTGGCACCGCTGTAGCACAATCGTTGCTGCAGATGGGGCACGACGTGCTGGCAATGGACTACGATGCACGGCGGGTACAGATGCTGTCCGACGATCTGCCGCACGTGCTGCAGGCCGACACCACCGATCCCGACGCGCTCAGGCAAGTGGGCATCTCCGATTTCCGGCGTGTCGTCGTCGGCATCGGCAGCGATGTGGAAGCGAGTGTTTTGACGGTCATGGGTTTGACCGATCTTGGCATTCCACAAATCTGGGCCAAGGCCACTCACCAGACGCATGGGCGCATCCTAGAGCGTGTGGGCGCACATCATGTGGTCTATCCCGAAGAGCGCATGGGGCGCCGGGTGGCCCGCCTAGTGACCGGCAAGATGATGGACCACATCGAGTTCGACGAAGACTTCTCGATCATCAAGACAAAGGCACCCGAAGCCCTTGTCGGCAACTTGCTGGGAATCATTGACACCATGGCAAGGTTCGGCGTCGCGGTCATTGGCGTTAAACCGCAGGACGGCCCGTTCCGGCACATCACAGAGGACATCATCGTGCAGCAGCACGACATCCTGATCGTTGCTGGCGGCAACGACGCGTGCGAAGCCTTTGCGGCACTGGAGTAAGAAGCATACTTCTTCCGAAGTCTCTGCGGATGTCCAGTGGCCGGGAACCGGATCTATGCAGATGCCGGATCTATGCAGACGAACGCGCGATGAGAGATCCTGGCGGCGTGGGGACGGTTCATAGGTTGCGAATGCTACAAGGTTGGTTGGCCGCTTATTGATCCTGCCGAACCCGGAAATAGGGCCGGAGCCTCCACGCTGCTCGGAGAAACCAATGCCTGTCGATCCGACCGGTTAGTTCGCACCTCGCTCCGGTTCATGTAGAGCATAGAAAAAGCCGGAGCGACGTGGTCGCTCCGGCTTTGTTGTTAACCTGAACCAAGCTTGGCCCGGTCAGTTGGTTGCCGCCGTTTCTTCCGTTCCGGCTGCCTGAGCGTTGGCACCTGCCTGGGCATCGGCTCCGGCGGGCGCACTCGCTCCGCTCTGGACCGCTGCCGCGACGGCCGACTTGAACTCGGCTGCATTCATGGTGAGGGCGAGGCCACCGGCCGGTGCTACGGTCAGGTACTGCTTCGTAACCGTGACCGGGTTTCCGTCGGCCAGATCGATGGTGACGTTATCGCCTTCGACCTTCTGCACGGTGCCGATCAGCACGCCGTCCTTGCTCTTCACTTCGGCATCGGCGACGAGCGCGGCCTGCATCGCGGAGGAGGTCTGAGCTTCAGCGGCTGCAACTGCAGCATTCAGCTGATCGCGCGTCATGCTGATCAGCAGGCCCTTTTCATTGTTGCCGAACGCCGCCAGCGGCAACGTTGCGCGCTTGGTGCCGGTGTTCACCACAACGTTTGCGGGATCTACTTTCTCCACGGTGCCGACTTCTGCACCTTGCGGACCGAAGACCTTCGCGCCGACCGCCGGCTTTGTTGCCGCCGCGGTGGATGCCTGCGCGCTCGTCGTTGCCTGAGCGCTTGCGTCCTGAGCCTGCGCGTGCGCGGCGAGCGGGGACAGTGCGACGGCTGCGAGAGCGGCGGTCATGAAAGGTTTCTTCATTGCATTCTCCTATTCAAACACGGGAACTACTTTGGTTCGATAAACGCGGAACCCTCCCTCCCGTTCCGCTGGAATGGAAACCGGGTCGAGCCGAGACTCGCATGAACCCGGAAGGAAGTACGCCAGTACGGCGGCTGCAGGCTTATGAGCTACCCACCGGGCCACTTTCCCGGTTATCGGCTTGAGGGCAACTGAACGGCACGTTGAACCGAGCCTAAGGCGCGAGGAGTTGAGCAGATCATCGTGTGACGGAACATTGCTATAGCTCATGATTTCCTCGTGCGAGGAGAAATGGCGTGGGTAAGAGCCGGGATGTTGCACGCGCTGGGGAGCCCCCGCAGTCCGTCTGGCGCTATGCGAAGGCCTCCCGAGCACATGTCGTAATCGATGCGGCAGATTACTTTGAGATCATGCGCGACGCGATGTGCAACGCGCGGCAGCGGGTCTTCCTGATTGGCTGGGATTTCGACACGCGCATTCTGCTTTCAGCAGGGCGACGGTGGTGGAAGCTGGGCAAGCAAGAACGATTTCCGGCGCGGTTGGGCTCGTTCATGCTCTGGCTCGCGCATCACACCCCGTCGCTTGAGATCAAGGTTCTCAAGTGGAACATCTCGCTTCTCAAGTCGGTGTTCCGCGGCACCATGGTAATCGACCTACTTCGCTGGGCGATGAGCCCATCGATCGATTTCAAGTTCGATTCGGCCCATCCCGTCGGTTGCAGCCATCATCAGAAGATAGTGGTGATCGACGACCGGTTCGCGGTGTGCGGCGGTATCGACATGACGGCGGATCGGTGGGACACGCGTGAACACCGTCACAAGGACAAGCGGAGAAAGCGACCGAGCGGACGTCCGCATGGGCCTTGGCACGATATCACGATGATGATGGAGGGCGAGGTGGCAGAGGCGCTCGATCATCTCGGGCGGGAGCGGTGGAAGATCGCCGGCGGCTCGGATATGGAGCCTTGCAGGCCACAGAAAGAAAGCGTCTGGCCCGAACGGGTTGAGGCGGAGTTCAAGGACGTGGAGATCGGTATTGCCCGCACGCGCGCCGCGTGGGGGAATGCTGCGCAGATCGCCGAGATCGAGCACCTCTTCATCGAGCAGATCGCACGGGCCCGCCGCTTCGTCTACGCAGAGACCCAGTACTTTGCTTCGCGTCGAATTGCAGAGGCTATCAGCAAGCGGCTGGTCGAGCCCGATCCGCCAGAGTTTCTGATCATCAATCCGCTGACCGCCGAGGGCTGGCTGGAACAGGTGGCGATGGATTCCGCAAGGGCGGAGCTGGTCCGGGCAATACGCCAGATCGATCACGCACAGCGTTTTCGGCTGATGGTGCCATACACGTCGGGCGGCACCCCCATCTATGTTCATGCCAAGCTGATGATCGTGGATGACGAGATCCTGCGGATCGGCTCTGCCAACATGAACAACCGCTCGCTGGGGCTGGACAGCGAGTGCGATATCTTCATCGACACCACGCGCCCCGCCAATGCTCATGTACAGGATCAGGTTACTGCCTTGCGCTACTCCTTGCTTGCCGAGCATTGCGGTGTTGCGGAGGAGGACATGCCAGGGCTTATCGAGCAACATGGTTCAATGCTCGCGATGATCGCTGCGCTCCCGCAGGTGGGCAAGCACTTGCGGCCCCTCGAATTGCCCGAGTTGAACGAGGTAGAGGAGGTCCTGGCGGACAATGCTGTGCTGGATCCGGAACGCCCCGACGAAATGTTCGACCCTATTGCCCGAAGAGGCCTGTTCCGACGTCGCGGGTTGCTGCACAAACCGAAACGTGGCCAAACGGCGCAGAAGAACAGGATAAAGGCTAGGAGTATGAACGCATGAGCAGCCTGGTAGGCCCGGACGAAGACAATCCACTGGGCAAGCCCCCGGTACCCGAGGACGTTCAGGAGGCTATTCGCACGCTGATCCGGTGGACTGGCGACGACCCGGCTCGGGAAGGGCTGCTCGACACGCCCAAGCGCGTGGCGCGGGCGTGGAAAGAGTACTGCATCGGCTACACCGAAGATCCGGCGATCCATCTTTCTCGCATTTTCGAGGAAGTGGGTGGTTACGACGAGGTGGTGCTGCTGAAGGACATCCCGTTCCAGTCGCACTGTGAGCATCATATGGCGCCGATCATCGGCAAGGCGGCGATCGCCTATCTGCCGCGCGACCATGTGGTGGGAATCTCCAAGCTCGCACGAGTGCTTCATGGTTTCGCTCGCCGCCTCCAGATTCAGGAGCGGCTGACGGCGGAAGTGGCCCAGTGCATCTGGGAGCACCTGAAGCCGCATGGCGTTGCTGTGGTAATCGACGCAAGCCATGCCTGTATGACGGCGCGGGGCGTGCGGACCCCCGGCGTGGGAATGATCACCAGCCGGATGATGGGCACATTCCTGGACGATCCGCGCAGTCGCGAGGAAGTCCTGAAGCTTATGGGCTACTGAAGGCGGTGAAGCCGGGAGCAAAGGCAAGGTTGCAGTCGAAAGCGGCCTTGCCTTTGCCCAGCTCAAGTCAAATTGCCCTCTAACGGGAACTTGAAGCGTGCGGCCTTGGGAATGAAGGCTCAGCCGCCGCGTGTGACAGGTACCAAGGCGCCGGTCACTGCACCGGCTTCTTCCGACGCAAGGAACAAGATCACCTTCGCAGCGGATTCAGGGCGCACCCAGGTGGAGACATCCGCATCGGGCATATCTGCACGGTTGGTGGGTGTGTCGATGATGCTGGGAAGAATGGCGTTCACGGTCACCGTCGACCCCGCGAGTTCTTCTGCAAGCGCTTCGGTTAGGCGGTGTACGCCCGCCTTCGAAGCGGCATAGGCGCCCATACCCATTCCCGCCTTCACCGCGCCACCGGCTCCGATGTTCACGATCCGCCCGGCCTTGGACTTCTTGAGTTCGGCCAGCGCAAGCTGAGTAATAGTGGCAGCGGTCATCACGTTCATCGCGTGCATCTTCGACCAGCTGGCAATGCTGCCGCCTTCAAGGGTCTCCCAGGTGAACCCGCCGGCCACGTTGACGAGGACGTCGATGCCGCCGTTCGTCTCGACAACTTTGGCAAGAGCGTCGCGCGTGGATTCCGCGTCCGTCAGATCGATGCCGCCGAGATCGAGCGTGCCCTCAATGGCAGCATGCGGCTGCTGCGCGAAATCGATCCGCGTCACTTTGTCGCCATTCGCCGTAAAGGCCTGCGTCACCGCCTGGCCAAGTACCCCGAATCCGCCCGTCACGATTACCGAACGCGCCACGTCATTCCCCCAATTTCAAAAAGCAGAATAGAGCAGGGGCGGCCCGTGAGCCGCCCCGATGCCACACTTAGAGCTGGCCAAGCATATAGTCGGCCGAGCTGACCTCGAACTGGCCGGGAGCCTCTACGTTCAGCTGTTCGACCTTGCCGTCGTTCACGACCATCGAGAAGCGCTGGCCGCGCTTGCCCATGCCGAAGCCGGTCCCATCCATGACCAGGCCCACCGCTTCCGCCAGCTCGCCGTTACCGTCGGCGAGCATGGTGATCGCATCGCTACCCGAAGCCTTGTTCCAGGCGCCCATGACGAACGCATCGTTGACGGCGGTGCATGCGATCTCGTCGATGCCCTTCGCCTTCAGTTCGTCGGCCTTCTCGACGAAGCCCGGGAGGTGCTTCGCGGAGCAGGTGGGCGTGAAGGCGCCCGGTACTGAGAACAGAGCAACGCGCTTGCCAGCGAAGTAGTCGGCAGCCTGAACCTGCTCGGGGCCGTTGTCCGTCACTTTCGTGAGCTTCACGTCTGGCAGCTTGTCGCCAACGGTGATGGTCATGTCTGAGATCCTTGTTCTGGAGTGAATCGCTTCGTCGCAGATATACGGCCCTGTTGCCCTCCGGCAACGTGGCTGAGCGGTTAATGCGGGTTTATCACCGCCCGCCAGCTGTTGTTAACCCCATCGATGAGACGCTGTGTGCCTGATCTTCGTGGATAGGAGTGACGCAGATGCGCAATTCGTATGACAGCTTGAGAGTTCCTGCTTCTACAGCGACTCCCAAAGAGCATGGGGCTTTGGGTGCCGCTTTGCTTGTGCTGTTGGCGGTCGTGGGATTGGGGATGAGCTTTCCGGTCTGAGTAACCCAGGCAGAGGGATATAAAGAAAGCTTTATATTTGCCTCGTCCTGACGGAGCGGCTAAGGATATGGCATCACCGGTGCGTCCGATCTGGGCGTGCAACACCGGACCATTTCTCAGGAGCTGCTTGTGGCGACCGCCGAATTGACCAAGGATTATGCCATCGCCGATATCGGCCTTGCCGAGTACGGCCGTGCCGAGATCGCCATTGCCGAAACGGAGATGCCGGGCCTGATGGCGCTGCGTCAGGAGTTCGGCGGCAGCAAGCCGCTGAAAGGTGCGCGCATTACCGGATCGCTGCACATGACGATCCAGACCGCAGTGCTTATCGAGACGCTCGTGGCTCTGGGTGCCGACGTGCGCTGGGCCACTTGCAACATCTTCTCGACCCAGGACCATGCTGCCGCTGCAATCGCGGCACGGGGTATCCCAGTCTACGCGATCAAGGGTGAAAGCCTTGCCGATTACTGGGACTACGTAGGCCGGATCTTCGACTGGTCGAGCGAAGCGGACCCTGACTGCACCGCCAACTTGATCCTTGACGATGGCGGCGACGCTACGATGTTTGTCCTGTGGGGTGCTCGCGTCGAGGCTGGTGAAGCGCTGTTCGAGCCTTCCAACGCCGAAGAGATTGAGTTCGTCCGGGCTTTGAACGCGTTCCTCAAGGCGAAGCCGGGTTACCTCACGAAGTCGGTCAAGGCGATCAAGGGTGTGTCGGAAGAGACCACCACCGGTGTCCATCGCCTTTACCACCTCGCGAAGGAAGGCAAGCTGCCGTTCCCCGCGATCAACGTGAACGACAGCGTCACAAAGTCGAAGTTCGATAATCTCTACGGCTGCAAGGAGTCGCTGGTCGACGCGATCCGCCGTGCAACGGACGTGATGCTCGCTGGCAAGGTCGCTTGCGTCGCCGGGTTTGGCGATGTTGGCAAGGGTTCCGCCGCTTCGCTGCGCAATGGCGGCGCCCGCGTGATGGTCACCGAGATCGACCCGATCTGTGCCCTGCAGGCCGCCATGGAAGGCTACGAAGTCGTCACCATGGAAGAGGCGGTGAAGCGCGCTGACATCTTCGTGACGGCCACCGGCAACGAAGCCGTCATCACCGCCGAGCACATGAAGGCGATGAAGCCGATGAGCATTGTTTGCAACATCGGCCACTTCGACTCCGAGATCCAGATTTCGGCTCTCGACAACTACAAGTGGGCCGAGGTGAAGCCCGGCACGGATCTCGTCGAGTTCCCCGATGGCAAGCAGATCCTGATCCTCGCCAAGGGGCGCCTCGTAAACCTGGGCTGCGCTACCGGACACCCCAGCTTCGTGATGTCAGCCAGCTTCACCAACCAGACTCTGGCGCAGATCGAGCTGTTTACGAAGGCTGACGAGTACGAGAACCGCGTCTATGTGCTGCCCAAGCACCTCGATGAGAAGGTTGCGGCGTTGCACCTGGAAAAGCTTGGCGTGCAGCTTACGAAGCTGTCGAAGAAGCAGGCGGACTACATCGGCGTTCCGCAAGAAGGTCCGTTCAAGGCGGATCACTACCGCTACTGAGGCAAGCGGGCCGCCTGGCAGTCAGGCTCAGGCGGCCCATTGTCTTCCCCGCTGTAGCGCCCCATAGCCGCTGGCGATGGACCACGATCGCATCGTACCCGTTCTTCTGGGCCTGCTTCTTGGCTCGTGGACGATTGCGGCTGCCTGGACGATCGTGTCCGCGCGGTTCCGCCAACGCCGTGCAGACACGATTCATCGTTCGGCAAGACGACTGGCGCGAATGGTCGAGGAGTCGCCGGCACTGCCCTTGCTCGTCCGCACCGACGGCAGGATCGAGGCTTCGGCCCGGCTCGCGCAGTGGCTCGGCCTAGATGCCGTTCCGCAATACCTGAGCGAACTGGATGCAGGCGACCGCGGGCTCCCGACCGAAACGCTGGCGCAACTGACCCAGGCCGTCCTGCGCGCCCAGAAAACAGCGGCACCGTTCCGCATGGTCGCAACGCCGCGTGGTTCGGACCGAAGCCTAGCCCTGCGTGGACATCTTGCCGATCCTCAGGTTTCACCCGGTGGGGCCGCACTCGTCTGGGTATTCGATTTCAGCGACAGCGAGACCGAACTGACGACCTTGCGGCAGGAGGCAGCGCGCGCGCGCGGCGACTTCACCGCGCTTGTCTCCCTCATCGAAGCGGCGCCGATGCCGATGTGGTTCCGCCGGCCCGACGGTGCTTTGCGTCTGGTGAACTCTGCATACGTCGCGGCAGTTGCGGGGGAGAGCGCCGAGCAAGTGGTGGAAGACGGGACTGAACTCATCGAGACCGTCGAGGGGCTTACGGCTGGCCAGGTGGCAGTGCAGGCAGCCGTTCGCGGCGCCCCTATCGAACGCCTGGTCCCGGTCACGATCGACAACCAGCGTCGCGCGTTCCGAGTGCACGATCTGCCCCTCGGCAGCGAGGGTATCGCCGGCTACGCGGTCGACGTGGAGGATCTGGAAGAGATGGCGCGCGGCTTCCGTGCCTTCCGTGAGGCCCAGCGTGCGATGCTGGATCAGCTTTCGGCCGGTGTGGCACAGTTCGATGCCAAGCGCCGGCTGACGTTCGCGAACCAGCCGTTTCAGAGCCTCTTCAAGTTGTCGCCCGCCGCCATGGCAGATCCGCCAGCGTTCGAGCGCCTGTTGGATGCCGCGCGCGACGCGGGGCGCGTGCCAGAGGTCCGCGATTTCCCTGCCTGGCGGCGCGAGCGGGCAGGGTGGTTCGCCGCTGACGTGACGCGGGAGGAGGCTTGGCCACTTTCGGACGGCACGCACCTGCGCATCGTCGCGCAGCCGGTGCCGGACGGCGGGCTTTTGCTTATCGTTGAGGATCGAACTGAGCAACTGCGCCTCTCAGCAACGCGCGACACGCTTCTGCGCACCCGAACCGCAACATTTGACAGCCTGTTCGAATCCATTGCGGTCTTCGCGCCCAACGGACGCATGCAGCTGTGGAATCGGCGGTTCGCGGCGGAATGGGGCTTCGAGAGCGATTTTCTCGACAGCCATCCGCACATCGAAGCCCTTCTCGGCAAAATTTCGCCCCGCTTGAAGGTGCCGAATCAGGCAAAAGCCATTGGCGACGTCGTTCGTGCGGCCACGCTCGACCGCCGTCAGACGGGAGGACGGATTGCGCTGGCCGATGGGCGCGTTCTGGAGTTTGCCGGCGTCCCTCTGCCCGATGGAAACGGTCTGCTGACAGTACTCGACATCACCGATTCGCAGAAAGCTGAGGCCGCTCTGCGTGACCGGAACGCGGCTTTGGAGGAAGCGGATGCAGTCAAGACGCGCTTCCTCGCGAACATGAGCTATCAATTGCGGACGCCGCTGACGTCGATCGGTGGCTTTGCCGAGTTGTTGCAGGCAGGTGTCGGCGGTGAGTTGAGCGAAGAGGGCGCGGAGTACGTTCAGGCGATCATTGCATCCGCGGAGGGGCTGGGGGAGCAGATCGAGACTTTGCTCGATCTCTCTCAAAGCGAGGCCGGGCTGCTGCCGCTGTCTCACGAGGACGTCGAACTGATGGCGCTCGTCAGATCCGTGGTGGAAGAACGAGCCGCGCGGATCACACGTGCCGAACTGAGCCTGGATTTGCAGGGAAGCAATCTGGTCGGCTCGATCAAGGGGGATCGTCGGCGCCTCGGCCGTGCGTTCGGCCACCTTCTCGACAATGCGATTGCCGCGACGCCCAAGGGCGGGCGCATTCTGGTTCAGGTTTCGCGGGAGAAGCACGAGGGCAGGAAATTCGCTCAGGTTGTTGTGTCCGACAATGGTCCTGGGATGGACGAGGAGGCGCTGGCGCGCGCGCTTGACGGCCTGAAGATCAGCGGCGACGGTCGAACGGTGGAGCGTCGTCAGGGCCTTGGCCTGCCGCTGGCGCGCGAGCTTATCCGTGCGCATGGCGGTACACTCCGCCTGCTCTCGGAACCTGATCAGGGTACGGCAGCCATCGTGGAACTGCCGTGAAGATCGCACTTCCGGATCTGAGTGCGATGGAGCGGTTCGGCGCAGCCATTGCCTCTGCACTGCAGCCCGGCGACGTCATTGCTCTCTCGGGCGGGTTGGGGGCAGGCAAGACGACGCTGGCGCGCGCGATCATCGCGGCGCTGGGCCACGCTGGTGAAGTCCCGTCCCCCAGTTTCGCGATCGTCGAGCTGTACGAGCCGCCTACCGTGCGCATCCCGGTTGTGCACGCGGACTTTTATCGCCTGTCACACCCGGCAGAGCGCGACGAGATCGGACTGGACGATTACCGCGCTGGTGCTGCGCTGATCGCGGAATGGCCCGAGAACGCGGGCGGCTTCGCACATGAGGCGGGTTGCCTGTCCATCACGCTGCAAGCTGCGGATGACGGACGGATCGCCATTGTCGAGGGCGGGGGCGATTGGCTAGGGCGGATGCCATGTCCATGACGTTACCCGAAGGGGTCGATTCCTTCCTTACCAGCGCTGGCTGGAGCGATGCCGCGATTGAGCCGCTGCCAGGAGACGCCTCGTTCCGCAGATACTTCCGTCTTCGCAAGGGTGAGCACACTGCCCTGCTGATGGATGCACCGCCACCGAACGAAGATCCTGCGCCTTTCCTGCGCGCCGCCCGGTGGCTGGATGCAAACGGCATGCGCGCACCGCGTATCCTGGCAGAGGATGCGGGACGAGGGTGGGTGCTGCTGGAAGATTTCGGCACCGTGCGCATGCGCGACTACCTTGACGAATGGCCCGACGATGAGTTGGATGTTTACCGTGGAGCCGTCGACGCTCTCGTTGCGATCCGTTCTCTCCCCTCCGGCCCGTTCCTCGATTACTCGATGAGCGAGTACATGCGCGAGGTGCGCCTTTTTACCGAGTGGTATTGCCCTGCGCAGAACCTCTATGCCGATGCTGCAAGCTACACTGCAGCATGGGAAACAGTCCTTCGCGACCTGCTGCCGCGTCAGCGGCCCGGAGTGACCGTGCTGCGTGACTATCACGCGGAGAACATCATGCTGTTGGGCGCCCTGCACAAACAAGGGTTGCTGGATTTTCAGGACGCGCTTGTGGGACATCCCGCCTATGACCTGGTGTCATTGCTGCAGGATGCCCGTCGCGACGTATCCCCCGAGTTGGAAAGTGAAATGATCGACCGTTATCTCGCAAGCACGGGCGATGATCGTGATACCTTCCTGGCCGACTATGCGCGGCTTGGCGCACAGCGCAATGCCAAGATCGTCGGCATTTTCGTGCGTCTATGGCGTCGAGATGGCAAACCACGCTACCTTGACCTGATCCCACGGGTGTGGCGCCAGCTTGAGCGGGATCTCGCTCATCCGGCCCTCGCGCCGGTGGCCACGTGGTTTGACACGAACATTCCCCAAGCCTTGCGCCAGGCTGCCGGCGGAGAGTTCGTACGATGACCGGGGCACTGGCAAGTGACACCGCAATGGTGCTGGCGGCAGGTCTGGGGAAGCGGATGCGTCCGCTGACCGCGACGCAGCCCAAGCCCATGGTCCGCGTCGCGGGCAAGCCGCTCATTGACCATGTTCTGGACCAGCTTGACGGTGCTGGCGTGGCGAAGGCTGTGGTGAACGTGCACTATCTGGCCGACGCATTGGAGGCCCACCTGCAGGCGCGCCGGTCCGGACCCGCCATCACCGTTTCCGACGAGCGGGATCTCCTGCTGGAGACCGGCGGCGGCATGGCGAAGGCCCTGCCACTGCTGCCCGATCCGTTTTTTGCCATCAACAGCGACAACATCTGGTTGGATGGGCCTCGCAACGCCATGCTCGAGCTATCGTCGGCATGGGACCCTTCGCGCATGGACGCCTTGCTCCTGCTCGTGCCGCACGCGCGCGCACTGAACTACAAGGGGAAAGGCGACTTCCATCTGGATGGAATGGGCCGCATTTCGCGCAGGCGTTCGGGCCGAGTGGCGCCCTTCATCTATTCTGGCATTCAGCTGGTGTCCCACAAATTGATGCGTGACGCGCCCGAGGGGGCGTTCTCGACCAATGTCTTCTGGAATCGGGCGATCGAGGAGGGGCGGCTTTACGGGGTTTCGCATACAGGCATCTGGTTCGAGGTCGGCGAGCCCTCTGCAGTTGCCGTGACGGAGAACTGGCTCAACCGTGTCTGAGTGGCAACGTGCCTGAGCACACCCAGCCGCAGGTCTATTCGATTGCCGCACACCGGGGGTTTGCCGATGCGCTGGTGGCCGGGCTGGTGCCCCGCTACGCGGAACCTGATTTCGGCCTTGCCCGCCTGACACTCTTGCTGCCGAGCCGTCGTACTGTGCGGACCGTCACCGAAGCGCTGATCCGACACTCGGGCACGGACGCAGGGCAGGGCGGCATGCTGCTTCCACGCATGACCGTCGTGGGCGACTTGGATCTGGACGAGGCGCTCGGTCCTTTGCTCGATCCTCTTGGCGCATCGGAGATTCCTCCCGCGGCCGATCCGGTGCGGCGCTGGCTGCGACTGGCCGATCATCTCCCGTCGATCGAGGGTGAAGCTGCCGGTAGTGGCGCGGTCCTGCTGCGGAGAGCGTTTGAGATCGGGCGAACGATGGACCGGCTTGCCGTCGAGGGCATTGCCCCTGTCGACCTGCTTTCCGATGAAGTCATCGGCATTGTTGGGGAACTGGCGGAGCACTGGCGCGAGGCGACACGCACGTTTCTGAAGGTGCAGCAACTCTGGATCGCCGACCTTGCACTACGCGGCGAAGTCGATGCACCGGAGCGGCGAAATCGCCTTTTCGATCATGCTGCCAAGCGCTGGTTGCAGACGCCTCCGGCTCATCCGGTGGTCGCCGTCGGGGTCACGAGCGCGTCTCCGTCGCTCGCAAGATTGCTGCGGGTGATCTCGCAATTGCCCCGTTGCTCGGTGATTCTCCCAGACCTCGACCTGGCACTGGATCAGGAAGTATGGGAGTCGCTTGGTACCGCAGGCATGCCGAAAGAGGCAGGCGACCCTCCATTCGGCAGAGCCGACGCGGTCACGCACCCCCAGTATCACCTGAAGCTGCTGCTTAATCGAATGGGGGTATCGCGCGAGGAAGTGCAGCCTTGGCATCGCGCGGGCATGAGCGCTGCATCGCCTGAGCGCAGCCGTGCTATATCGAACCTCTTTCTCACCCCCTCGGCTTCGGCGCGATGGTCGAACCTGGCGGCTCGCGAGCGGCGGCTGTCCGGTGTTCGCTTGATGGAGAGCGCCACTCCGGCGGCGGAGGCGCAGGCAATCGCTGTTCTGATTCGTCAGGCGCTGGAGACATCGGAGCGTCGGGTCGCCCTTGTCACCCCGGATCGGGCACTCGCGGGGCGCGTCGTCGCGCAGCTCGGACGCTGGGGCATAGTTGCGGACGATACCGCTGGCCGCCCTTTGCCCCAGACTGCTGCCGGTCGGGTCCTGCTATTGCTAGCAGAGCTTATTGCAGAGCAGGCGGCCCCGGTGCCGCTTGTCGCTCTTTTGACGCATCCTCTTGTGGCCGCCGGAGAGAAACGGGCGGAGTGGCTGGAACACGCTAGGGCGCTCGACCTCGCTTTGCGGGGGCCGCGGCCCGGCCCGGGCCTTGCGCCGATCCGGGAAGTTGCTGAGCGCGCTGGTGCCGCACCGTGGTGGGATTATGTGGAGCCCGTGCTCGCTCCGCTCTTTGCCTTTGGCTCCGGTGCAACGCTGGCTGATCTGATCGATGCTTTGGCGTTGGCGGCAGAAGCCCTTTGCGGCGAGAGCGTGTGGGGACGACCAGACGGGCGCGCCCTTGCCCAGTTCATCGAGGAACTGCGGGAGGCGGCGCGGGAGATCCAGACGCGCCTTGACCCGGCTGAACTGCACGCGGTGTTGCGCGATGCGATGGAGCGGGTTTCCGTTCGTCCACCGTGGGGTGGGCACCCGCGGGTCGCAATCTATGGATTGCTTGAAGCCAGGATGAGCCGGGCGGACCTCGTGATCTGTGGTGGTCTGGTCGAGGGCGTGTGGCCCGCGAGCCCTTCAGCCGATGCGCTGTTGCCGCCGGCACTGCTGCGCGCTCTTGGCGTTCCGGGCGCAGACTTTCGCATCGGGCTCTCCGCGCATGATCTTGCCGCGGCGCTCGGCGCACCAGAGGTGGTTCTGAGCTGGGCTCGCCGCGACGAGAGCTCGCCCGTGATACCTTCCCGTTTCGTGTTGCGAGTGAAGGCGATGCTGGGCGAGCAGGCGCGGCTGATGGTGGATCAGGATACGCCCCGTCTCGCGCGGCTGCTGGATGAGGCGGCGCCAGCACCTGCATATCCGCGCCCGCAGCCGATGCCGTCCTCGGACCAGCGCAGGGTGGCGATCTCGGTCACGGCTCTCGACCGACTGCGTGGCGATCCGTACCAGTTTTACGCGAGTTCCATTCTCAGGTTGCGCAGCCTCGATCCGCTCGATGCAGAGCCCAGTGCGGCCTGGAAAGGGACGGCCGTACACGCCATTCTGGATCGTTGGCACAAGCAGGGTCAGCCTGCCGGAATGCTGCGCAGCATTGCAGAGCAGGTCATGGACGAGATGAGCGCCCATCCACTGATGCGGGCGCTCTGGCGGCCACGTTTGCTGGCGGCGCTCGACTGGGTGGGAGAAGAGATCAGCCGCCAGAACGCCGAAGGACGGCGGGTCCTGGCAACTGAAGCGGACGGCGCGATTGAGTGGCGCGGTGTGCGTCTTCACGGGCGGGCCGATCGCGTCGATCTCTGTCCTGACGGCACACTCGCCGTCGTTGACTACAAGACCGGCCAGCCTCCTTCGGCGCGACGGGTGCAGGAGGGTTTCTCGCTGCAGTTAGGCCTCGTTGGCCTGATCGCCAGCGAGGGCGGCATCAAGGACATTTCGGGCGAGGCGCAGCGTTTCGAATACTGGTCATTGGCGAAGAAGCAGGGTCAGGATCAGTTTGGTTACTGGACCGAGCCTGTGTTGGAGGGGCAGAAGAAGTCCGGCATCCCGCGTGAGAAGTTCCTTCCTGAAACGGTCCGATATCTCAACGATGCGCTTGACCGCTGGGTGCTGGGAACAGAACCTTTCACCGCGCGCCTCAACCCCGACCTTCCAAGCTATGCCGACTATGACCAACTCATGCGGCTGGATGAGTGGATCACGACGCTGGGCAACGCGGACCAGCATGAGAATGCGGCATGACGGGGCCACATCCCCTAGTCGGCAGCCAGATGAAGGCGGTCGCGCCCCAGGATACTGTGTGGCTTTCTGCTTCGGCGGGCACCGGTAAGACTCAGGTCCTTTCATCGCGCGTGCTGCGGCTTTTGCTGCAGCCTGGCGTGGAGCCTTCGCAGATCCTGTGCCTCACGTTTACGAAGGCGGGCGCCACCGAAATGGCCGCTCGCATCAACGAGAAGCTGGCAAGCTGGGTCAGGTTGGGCGAGCCTGAACTGGCGGCAGAGCTGGCAGCGATCGGCGCGGACGTCGGACCGCAGACGCGGCAGCATGCGCGGACCCTGTTTGCTGCGGTACTCGACTGTCCCGGTGGAGGGCTAAGGATCGACACAATCCACGCCTTCTCGCAGTGGCTGCTCGCGGCGTTCCCGCTCGAATCGGGATTGGTTCCGGGTACTCGACCGATGGAAGATCGCGAGCGCGTGCTGCTCGCCCGGCAGGTCTTGGCAGACCTCCTGGTCACCGCCGAGAAGGACCCTGTCGGCGATCCGCAGTTGCTTGTTGCTGTCGCCGAGCTTTCGCTGCGCATGGGCCCCGATGCGGTCCAAGCCTTCCTGCTGCGTTGCGCCTCCGCGCGGGAAGCATGGCTGGGACCGGGCGGCTGGCAGGAGCCGATGCGGCCGAACGTCCTGCGGTTGCTGGGGCTGCCCAGCGATGCCAACGCCGATATGCTGGCCAAGATGTGCTGCGATGACGCGTTCGACACGTCTGCGTTACGGCGCTGCCACGAGACGCTGAGCGCCTGGTCCACCGAGACCGGCCGGGAGGGCGCCGAGGCAATCGCGGCCTGGCTCGCCGCTGAGCCCGAGGTGCGGGCAAAAGCGCTGGCTGATCTTTATGGCGGTCTTTTCACAAAGACGACCGGCGCGCCCAAACGGCTCGCCAACATCCTCAAACGCGATCCGGATTACGAGGATCACATTGGCCGCGTGAGCGAGTGCATTGCGCGCGTGCAGCAGATGGCAGCCATGCTGCAGTTGGCGGACAGGCTTGTCCCGGCCTTGCGGCTTGGCCGCGCCTTTGCACTGGCGTGGGAAGACGCAAAGCGGCGTGAGGGTCTCATCGACTTCGACGACCAGATCCGCCAAGCGGCAGCCCTGCTGAGCCGGCGCGAACTGTCCGACTGGATACGCTACAAGCTCGACCGACGGTTCGACCATATCCTCGTTGATGAAGCGCAGGACACCAACGAGGCGCAGTGGGACATCATCTTCGCCATGGCAGAGGAGTTCTGGGCGGGCGAAGGACAGCACTCAGACCGACTGCGCACGCTGTTCGTCGTTGGTGATTACAAGCAGGCGATCTTCCGGTTCCAGGGCACGAGTCCGGAAAACTTCCGCCGCGCCGCCGATCGGGTCCGCCTGACAATGCGCGATGCTGCGCACAATGCGACTTACCTTGCGGAGAACGCCCGCCCTCGCGAGCTCCAGGACCTCGGCCTCGATCGCAGTTTCCGAACCGCGCAGGAGGTGCTCGACTTTGTCGATCGAGCTCTCCACGCCATCGGTCACGATGGAATCGGTCTCGACCGGCCGGCTGAACGACACGTCGGACAGCAGCGGCCCGGCTATGTTTCGCTCTGGCAGCCGATCGGCGCCGCATCCGATGAACTCGATGATGAGCCGGAGGAAGGGGCCGAAACCTGGCTCTCGCGTCCCGATCGTCAACTGGCCGAGCGCATCGCCCGGCAAGTGCGCGCCTGGCTTGATCCGCAGGGCTCTGGCTTTCGCCTGCACAAGGGCGGGGAGCGTCGCGCGGCGGCCGGCGACATCATGGTTCTGGTGCGCAAACGCAAGGAACTGGCGGGGCTCATCGTTGCCCGGCTCCATGCCATGGGCGTCCCCGTGGCGGGCGTGGACAGGCTCCGTCTTGGCGCACCGCTGGCGGTCAAGGACCTCGTCGCGGCCCTGCGTTTCGCGGCCCAGCCGTTAGATGATCTCAACCTGGCTAACCTTCTCGTCTCACCGCTGGTTGGGTGGACGCAGGATGCACTGCTGGAACATGGATACCGGGATCCCGGACAGCGGCCCCGCCGCTCGCTCTGGGCACACCTGCGCGCATCCGTCGATCCACTGGTGCGGGATAGCGTCGTTCAGCTTTCATCCCTGCTGGCGATCGCGGACTTCGATCCTCCGCACGTTCTGCTTCAATGGCTCTTGTCAGGGCCATGGCAAGGACGCCGTAAACTCGTCGCGCGCCTGGGGGTGGAATCCAACGATCCCATCGACGAGCTTGTGAACGCGGCGCTTGCCTACTCCGCGATCGGCACGCCCAGCATCGCCGGATTCCTGGCTTGGTTCGATGCGGGTGACGGTGAGTTGAAGCGCGAAGCCGACAATGCACAAGATCTTGTTCGGGTGATGACCGTCCATGGCTCGAAGGGTCTGCAAGCCCCCATCGTTATTCTTGCGGACGCAACCGGCAATCCGGACGAGAGCCGGGAGCGCGGGCTCGACCTGCCTGACCCGCACGACACCAAGCGACGCATTCCGCTGCCGCCCCTGCGCAAGGAAGAGAAGTGCGGGCGCATTGCGGAGGAAGCGCAGGCAGTAAAGCAGGCTGAGATGCAGGAGCACTGGCGCCTTCTCTACGTTGCCATGACACGGGCGGAGGAGGCGCTTTTCATAGGTGGCGCGCTTGGTCCGCGGGACAAGGGAGCAGCTGCTCCGAACAGCTGGTATGCTCGGCTGGAAGCACTCTTTCCCCCAGAGCAGGTCGTGGCAGATCCGCTTTGGGACAGCCGGCGCGACTGGGGCTCGCCGCCGGAGGGCATGGCCGCGGATAGCGCCGGTCCTGCGGTTGAGTTGCCCCTTCCGGAGCCGCTCCCTCCGGCTTTGCTACGCCCTCCGCCGGCTGAGCCGCTTCCGCCCCGCCCGCTTGCGCCCTCTGCCTTGGGTGAGGAAGCCGCATCCGACCCGCCCCTGCTGCCCGGTGCTGCGCTGGATGCTGCGCGGCGCGGCACCCTCATGCACAGGCTGCTGGAGCGCCTGCCCGAAATGAGCTCTGAAATGCGCGAGGAGGGCGCGCGCCAGTGGCTCGTCCGCAATGCTGCTGACTTTTCGGAGCATGAGCGAGAGGCGATGCTGGCGGCGACCCTGGCCATCGTCAGCGAGCCGGGCTGGGCAGACCTGTTCGGCCCCTCCAGCCTCGCGGAAGTTCCTTTTTCGGCGATCGTAGGCGGGCAGGTGGTCGCCGGTACAGTCGATCGGCTGCTCATAACGCCAGAGCAGATACGGATCGTGGACTTCAAAACCGCCCGAAGACCGCCCGCAAGCCTGGAGCAGGTGCCCGTCGCCACTCTGAGGCAGATGGCAGCCTATGTTGCGGCGCTGGAGACAGTCTATCCGGGCCGCACCGTCGACGCGGCGATCCTCTACACGGCCACTCCACAACTCCTTGCACTCGATGCCGACGTTTTGGCGCCTTACAAGCCGCACTTGGCCGCAATCGAGTAAACCTTTCGCAAGCCGGCGTTGCCTGCGCCGCTTTCGTGCCTAGATTGCAGCTCAATCCTTTCCATCGGAGAACTTACATGCCCACCAAAGCCGTAACCGACGCCAGCTTCGAGGCGGATGTCCTCAAGTCCGACAAGCCCGTGCTGGTCGACTTCTGGGCGGATTGGTGCGGTCCGTGCAAGATGATCGGCCCCTCGCTCGAGGAGATCAGCGAGGAGTTGGCCGACAAGGTGACGGTCGCCAAGATGGACATCATGGCCAATACGGAAGTGCCAGGTCAGATCGGCGTGAAGTCGATCCCGTTGATGGTGCTGTTCAAGGATGGCAAGCCGGTCGCCCAGAAGCTCGGCGCTGCACCCAAGAGTGCTCTCAAGGGCTGGCTCGAAGGCGAACTGTAAGCTGACGTGAGGCCGAGCGCGGGCACCCTATAGGCGTGCCATGCGCTCGGCCAGTTCGTCCCAAAGCCGAGGCGTGGCGGCTCCGATCAGCCCACGTGTCTCCCACTCGTCCACACGATAGGTAGAGCCGTCAAGACGAGCCGCGCGCCCCCCGGCTTCGTTCAGGAACAGCGTGCCGGCGGCATGATCCCATGGCAGCGTCCGGTTGAAGATCGAGACGTCGTTCGTGCCCAGAACGAGGCGCGGGTACTGCTCGGCCGCGCAGCGGGGAATATCGACCATTCGATAGTGCGGTGCGATATGCGCGAGCACTTGCTCGCGCTCCTCCGGGTCCATGTAGACCGTGGAGAGCGCTGCGACCGGCGGCTCTTCTGCCGTCGGACGCGCCGTGATCCGTTCTCCGTCTACGAAGGCGCCACCCGAAGCGTGGGCGTAACAAAAACGGCCGCTCAGCGCGTCAAGGATCCAGCCCCCGATCGTCTCACCACCATCCGCCAGAGCCACGAGCACGCCGAACGGCGCCTTGCCCGAGGCGAAGTTGTTGGTTCCGTCCAGAGGGTCGACGATCCAGCACAGGCCGCTACGCAGGCGTTCGAAGATTGCGGGGTCGGCGAAGGCCGCCTCTTCGCCAACGACCGTTGCCTGCGGAAGCAAATCGGTGAGTAGACCCGTCAGGATGGCTTCGCTTTCGTGATCGGCGACGGTGACCACATCGTCTACAGCCTTGGCGATGACATCATTTTCGGCAAGGGCGCGAAAGCGCGGAACGATAGCCGTTTGGGCTGCCTGTCGCATGATCGCCTCGACACGCGCAGTGAAGGCGGGAGTGATGTCACGGCCGTTCATCGTGGGCTTCAGCTCCTGTAATCCGCGTTGATCGAAATGTAGCCATGCGTAAGGTCGCAGGTCCAGACTTGCGCTCGACCGTCGCCCAGTCCCAGATCAACCTCGATCGTGATGTCTTGCCCCTTCAGGTGCGCGGCGACTGGCGTCTCGTCATAGTCAGCGAGGGGTAGCCCCTCACGCGCGGCCCAGACGCCGCCAAAGCCGACCGACAGCTTGTCGCGATCTGCAGGCTCGCCTGCCTTGCCCACAGCCATGACTACACGGCCCCAATTGGCGTCTTCTCCAGCGATTGCGGTCTTCACCAGTGGCGAGTTGGCAATGGCAAGTCCCACGCGGTGCGCGCTGTCGTCCGACACTGCGCCAGAGACCGTCACCGTGATGAACTTCTGCGCGCCCTCTCCATCTCGCACCACGAGATGTGCGAGTTGACGGCAGACATCGTGGATGGCGGCAGCGAAAGCGTCAGCGCCAGGGCTGTCGATGGAGGTGAGCGGCTTGTTGCCTGCCTTGCCGGTCGCAAAGGCAAGCACGGTGTCGCTGGTGGATGTGTCCGAATCAACGGTGATGCAGGAGAACGTCGTCTTGTTGGCGCGCGACAGGCATTCCTGGAGGAAGGCTGGCGCCACGTCCGCATCGGTGAAGAGATAGCCCAGCATTGTCGCCATGTCGGGCGCGATCATGCCTGAGCCCTTGATGATCGCAGAGATCGTTATCTTGACGTCGCCGATCATGGCGGAAGCCGTCGCGCCCTTGGGGAAGGTGTCAGTCGTTGCGATGGTCGAGGCGGCGTCCTGCCATGAGCATGGCGCTGCGCTCATGGCTGCCGCGACGCCCTCGCGAGCCTTATCTTTCGGCAAGGGAACGCCGATGACCCCGGTTGAAGAGACGAAGACCTCTTCCTGCTCACACCCTAGGTGTCCGGCCACTTGCGCCATGATCTGCTCAACGGCTTCGCGACCGCGATAGCCAGTGAAGGCGTTCGAGTTGCCGGCATTCACCACCAAGGCGCGGGCGCGTCCTCTGGCGACATTGTCGCGGCCGATCTCGACCTCGCTTGAACAGCAAACGTTCCGGGTGAAGACTCCCGCCACTGCAGTGCCTTCGGCCAGTTCCACGTAGGTGAGATCGCACCGCCCCCAGTTCTTGTACCCGGCGCGCGCCACGCGCGGGGTGACGCCCGCGATTGCGGGTAGATCGGGAAAGGGGATGGCGAGCGGAGAAACGGCGTCGGACATATGCCGCCCCTAGGACGAGGCGCGGCGCTTCGCAACGCCGCGCCTGCAGAGGCTTTAGCCGGTCCGGCGGTTCACTTGATCGGGCAGTCCGGTGAAAGCCGCATGTCGAGGTAGTTATCCACCGAACGCATCAGGTCTTCCATCTCGTTCTCGAAGAAGTGGTTCGCGCGGGGCACTTCGTCGTGGTGGATGGTGATGTGCTTTTGCGTGCGAAGCTTGTCGACCAGCTTCTGTACAGCGCTGGGGGTCACCACAGTATCTGCCGTGCCCTGAACGATGATGCCCGAAGCGGGGCAGGGCGCCAGAAAGCTGAAGTCGTACATGTTGGCTGGCGGAGCGATCGATATGAACCCGCGGATTTCGGGGCGGCGCATCAAAAGCTGCATGCCGATCAGAGCGCCGAAGCTGTACCCGGCGATCCAGGTGGTCGATGCCTCGGGGTGAATCGACTGCACCCAATCGAGGGCCGAAGCCGCATCGGAAAGTTCGCCAATGCCGTTGTCGAAGCTGCCCTGGCTGCGCCCGACACCGCGAAAGTTAAATCGCAGAGTTGCAAATCCGCGGTTCACGAAAGTCTTGTAAAGGTGCTGCGTGATGCGGTCATTCATGGTTCCACCCGCCTGCGGGTGCGGGTGGAGGATCATCGCGACCGGCGCACGAGGACGCGACGCGGGCTGGAAGCGGCCTTCGAGCCGCCCTTCGGGACCAGGGAAAATGACTGCGGGCATGTGATTCGCGAACCTGACTTGCTGACCGGAGCGCCGCGCCACGAAGACGACAGCAGCACCGGGGGTGCCAAAGGATGGGTGTTCGCTATATAGAACTACCGCTCCCGAAAACAACGTGCCTGAAAATGTCCCCCGATCTGCTCTATCTTGACCATGCTGCGACCGCTCCGTTGCTCCCCGAAGCCCGATCGGCGTGGCTGGAGGGAGCGGCTCTGTGGGCCAATCCTTCCAGTCCGCACCGTCAGGGGCGCGCAGCCCGTGCAGCGCTCGAGAACGCGCGGGAGCGGGTCAAGGGAGCCTTGGACTGGCAGGGCGAACTCATCTTCACTTCCGGGGCCAGCGAGGCGCTGGCTATTGCGCTGACTCGCTGTGTAAGGCCCGTGAGCGCTATTTCCGCTGTGGAGCACGACGCGGTGCTTCGGTTGTGTGAAGGTGTGCCAAGGCTTCGAGTCGATAACGGCGGGCTCGTGGAGGTCGGCGAGGCCGAAGCCGGATTGGTGGCGATACAGCACGTCAACAATGAAACAGGTGTGATCCAGGACCTCGAATCGATAGCGTCTACCATGCGAGCTGCTGGCGGTTTGCTGCTTGCCGATTGCGCTCAGAGCGCGGGCAAGTTGCCGCTGCCCGCCGCCGACATGATTGCGGTTTCGGCTCATAAGTTTGGAGGGCCGATCGGGATCGGCGCTTTGCTGGTGCGGGACTGGGCGATCTTGAGGCCCTCGGGTGGGCAGGAGCGCGGATATCGCGCAGGGACGGAGAACCTGCCCGGCGCCTTGGCCATGGCCGCCGCTCTCGAAGCGGATCGAACCTGGCTGGAGCGCGCGGCACGTCTGCGGGCGCGACTGGAAAACGGCATTCGCGCAGCCGGTGGGGCCGTGGTGGGTAACGCAGCCCGGCGCATACCGACGGTCGGCGCTTACAGGATGCCGGGGGTCTCTTCAGCGGTTCAGCTGATCCGCTTCGACGCACAAGGCATTGCCGTATCGGCCGGCAGCGCCTGCTCCTCCGGCAGCCTCAAGCCCAGCCACGTCCTCACGGCGATGGGGGTGGATGGTGCCGCAGAGGTCGTGCGTGTAAGTATCGGTCGCGAGACTGGCAGCCATGACGTCGATCGCTTCCTCGCCGCCTGGCAGGAAGTGGCACGAGGCCGGGCAGCCGCATGATCTATCTGGATTATCAGGCTACGACGCCTCTGGCGCCCGAGGCGCGCGACGCCATGCTTCCCTGGCTGGGCGGCGCTGAGACCGTAGGCTTTGCCAACCCGCATAGCCCGCACCGGCCCGGTCGCGCAGCAGCCGCGGCTATCGAGGTCGCCCGGCAGCAAGTAGCGGCGCTCCTCCCTCCAGGTGGCCGCGTTATCTTCACCGGAAGTGCGACGGAGGCGCTGAATCTTGCGATCTTTGGCTCCGGGGCCAAGCGCCTCGCTGTCTCCGCGATCGAGCATGCTGCCGTTCTGGACACGGCGCGCGCGGCCAGTTCCTGTGTCACGCTCTTGCCTGTGAATACCAACGGCCTCGTCGATGCCGCCGCGGCGATTCCGCAAGGCAGCGATCTAGTCGCCGTTATGCAGGTGAACAACGAGATTGGAACCGTTCAGCCCGTCAACGAGCTGGCTGAGGCATCGCATCGTGCAGGCGCCTTGTTCCTTTGCGATGCTGTGCAAGGCGCTGGCAAGATCAGTTATCCGGAAGGGGCGGACCTGGTGGCCTTGTCAGCACACAAGCTGTACGGACCAAAGGGCATTGGAGCTCTGTGGGTGCGGGATGGAGTCACGCTGTCACCCTTGATGTACGGCGGTGGGCAGGAGCAGGGGCTGCGCTCGGGTACGCTAAGCCCAGCACTATGCGCCGGTTTTGGCGCAGCCGCAAAGCTGGCGCTGGAGCGCGCCGAAGCCGACATGCAGCACGTGGCCTCCCTATGGAGCATCGCTCGCGAGATCCTGTCGCGCTGGACTCTGAATGGTTCGGCAGAGGCGCGCTGGCCAGGCAACATGAACGTACGTCTGGAGGGCGTGGACGTCGCACGGCTGATGTCCGACTTGCGTGACCTCGCATTTTCGGCAGGTTCGGCTTGCGCCAGTGGCTCCGGCCGCCCAAGCCACGTGCTGACGGCTTTAGGTCTTTCGCCGCACGAAGCAAAATCTTCTATCCGTCTCGGATTCGGAAGATATAGTAGGCTACGGGAAATAGAGGATGCCTGCGCACGCATAAATGCCGCAGCGGCGGCGCAGGGAGTCTGATGAGTTGAAAGTTCGATTCGTCACCAGTGATGGCAGTGTCGTTCCGGCTGAAGCGGAAAGCGGCACAAGCTTGCTCGAGTTGGCGCAGGCGGCAGGAATGCCGCTCGAAGGTACGTGTGAGGGGCAGATGGCTTGTTCCACCTGCCACGTGATCGTTGCCCCCGAGTGGTTCGAAAAACTGCCTCCGGCTTCCGCTGACGAGGAAGACATGCTCGACCTTGCTGCGGGCGTTACCCGGACCAGCCGCCTGTCGTGCCAGATCGAGCTGGCGGAGGGCATGGAAGGGCTGGAGGTTCGCATTCCTGGCCTCGCCCGCGACATGCAGTTCGGGTGACTGACACGTCGCAGGCCGCCAGCAATACCTAGCTCGCGATAACGGGGGATCGCACAGCCTCGATGAGGGCTTTGGAAAATGCCGGTATGTCGTCCGGCTTGCGGCTGGTTATGAAGTTGCCGTCCACTACGACTTCTTGATCCACCACATCGGCGCCCGCGTTTCGCAAGTCGGTGCGGATAGAGGGCCAACTCGTTACCTTCCGGTTCTTAACGACGTCGGCCTCCACCAGCAACCAAGGCCCATGGCAGATGGCCGCCACCGGCTTGCCGCTTTCTGCAAACCGCTTGACCAGCGATACTGCCTTCTCTTCCATTCGCAGCTTGTCAGGATTGATCTGACCACCCGGAAGCATGATGGCGTCATAGTCTTCTGCTTTGACCTGATCGAGGGTTAGGTCGACAGAGACGCTCTCGCCCCAATCCGTGTGATTCCAACCCCTTATCTGCCCGGATTCGCGGCTGGCCACGGCCGTTTGAATGCCAGCATCTTCCAGAGCTTTCTTCGGCTCGGTCAGCTCAGACTGCTCGAAGCCGTCCGTCGCAAGGATGAGCACCTTGTGTGCCATGGTCTTTCTCCTCTGAATGGGTCTGCAAAGGAAATGATTGGCGGAAAACATCGGTTCCGACGGTTCCGCTCCGCTCACGGTGTTGCTAGGGCGTTCCGGCAATGGCCAGCACGACCGACGAACCCGATCCCTTTGACGCCATCGTCGATGCGCCCTTCGATGCGGCGCTCTCGGAGCGCTACCTCGTTTACGCGCTCTCCACGATCACGGCACGATCGCTGCCCGACTTGCGCGATGGCCTGAAGCCAGTGCACCGGCGGCTGCTCTGGGCGATGCGGCAGCTGAAGCTCGATCCTGCCAGCGCCTACAAGAAATCGGCGCGTGTGGTCGGCGACGTCATCGGTAAGTACCACCCCCATGGCGATGCCTCGGTCTACGATGCAATGGTGCGCTTGGCGCAGGATTTCTCGCTGCGGTACCCGCTGGTCGAAGGACAGGGTAACTTCGGCAACATCGACGGCGATAACGCCGCCGCCTATCGTTATACCGAAGCCCGCCTGACCAAAACCGCGATCCAGCTCATGGCCGGATTGGACGAAGGTACGGTGGAGTTCCACCCCACCTACAACGGCGAGGAGGAAGAGCCCGAGATCTTCCCCGGCCTTTTCCCCAATCTGCTGGCGAACGGAGCCACAGGGATCGCCGTAGGCATGGCGACGTCGATTCCCAGCCACAATGTCGCCGAGGTCATCGATGCGACGCTGCTGCTGATCGACAAGCCCGAAGCCACCCATGCCGAACTGATGGAGGTCTTCCAGGGGCCGGATTTTGCCACCGGCGGCCTCGTGGTCGACAGCCCTGAGGCGATCAGCACCGCCTATGAAAGCGGCAAAGGCGCCTTCCGGGTGCGGGGCCGTTTCTCCACCGGACGTGTGGGAGAGGACTGGGAAGATTCGGGAATCGAAAAGTTGGGGAGCGGCCAGTGGCAACTCGTCATCAGCGAGATTCCCTACATGCTGCCGAAGGCCAAGCTGATTGAGCAGATCGCCGCGCTCATCGGCGACCGCAAGCTGCCCATCCTCGAGGACGTGCGCGACGAGAGCGACGAGCAGATCCGCATCGTCCTCGTGCCTAAGAGCCGCAATGTCGATCCGGAGCTGCTGAAGGAGAGCCTCTATCGGCTGACCGACATGGAAAGCCGCTTCACGTTGAACCTCAACGTGCTCGATGCGCACCGCACACCGGGCGTGATGGGCTTGAAGCTGCTCTTGCAGGAGTGGGTCTACAGCCAGATCGACATACTGCTGCGCCGTACCCGTCACCGGCTGGAGAAGATCGCCGCCCGGCTGGAGCTGGTGGCGGGCTACATCATTGCGTATCTCAACCTCGATCGGATCATCGAGATCATCCGCACCGAGGATGAACCCAAGCCGGTGATGATGGCCGAGTTCGAGCTGACCGACCGTCAGGCCGAAGCCATCCTCAACATGCGACTGCGTTCGCTGCGCAAGCTTGAGGAAATGGAGCTGCGCAAGGAGCATGCCGATCTGCTCAAGGAGCAGGAGGAACTCAACAAGCTGCTCGAAAGCCCGGCACGCCAGCGCACCAGGCTGAAACGTGATCTTACGAACTTGCGCAAGGATTACGCAGAGGACACCGCGCTCGGACGGCGGCGGACAACAATAGCGCAGGCCGCGCCGACTGTTGCGTTCAGCATGGACGCGATGATCGAGAAGGAGCCGGTAACGGTGATCGTTTCTCAGCGCGGCTGGGTGCGTGCCGCCAAAGGACACGTGCCTCTGGACGGCGACTTCAAGTTCAAGGAGGGCGACGGCCCAGCCTTCGCTCTGCATGCGCAGACGACCGATAAGCTGCTGATCGCCGTCGACAATGGCCGCTTCTACACACTTGGGGCGGACAAGCTGCCTGGCGCGCGCGGCTTCGGTGAGCCGATCCGCACGATGGTCGATATCGATGCTGACGCGCAGATCGTCTCTGTGCTTACCCACCGGCCAAAGGGGCTGCTGCTGCTCGCCTCGAATATCGGGCGCGGCTTCGCGGCGGAGATGGACGAATTGCTGGCTGAGACGCGCAAGGGCAAGGCGGTGATGAGCACCAAGCCCGGCGTAAAACTGGCCATAGCACGGGAAATCCCCGCTGAGCACGACCACGTTGCGGTCGTGGGCGAGAATCGCAAGCTGCTGGTGTTCAGTCTGCAGGAACTCCCCGTGCTTGCGAAAGGACAGGGCGTCACTCTGCAGCGCTACCGTGACGGCGGCATGTCCGATGCGGTAACGCTGAAGCTGGAGGAGGGCCTCTCATGGACCATGGGCGGCGAGAGTGGCCGCACGAGGGTTGAGAAGGATCTGCTGCCATGGAAAGTGGCGCGTGGCGCGGCTGGCAGGCTTCCACCGCAGGGCTTTCCGCGCGATAACAAGTTTTGAGGAAAGCCTAGCTCACCTCTTGGGGATGGTGCGGCACCAGGATGAGCGTCCGCCCTTCCACTCGCCAGCTTGCAAGGCGTGACAGCAAATTCATGCCGATCACGTTCGCATCACCAAGTCCTGGCGCAACGACGGCGTCCAGGTCTCGAGCGACGACATTGCCGAAGCGCAGTTCGTCGATCGTGGTCAACTGCGCCTGAACCGTACCGTTGGCTGTGCGCATCATGATGGCTTGCGGAAAGGCCTTTTCCTCAAGCTGCGCGGCCTGCGCCGTTCGAGGGGAAATCGCGGTCAGGGTAGCGCCGGTATCAACCAGAAAGCGGCGCTCGACCCCGTTCACGCTGGCGGTGAGCCAGAAATGGCCGTCGCGGTCTATGGGCACGCGCGTCTCGCCGCCCTCGACGGTCTGACCGGGCATCCCGAGCTGGGGAAGGGCCAGATCGCTGCCGGTTGTGAACCGCGTCACTTGTGCGATGGTCAGCAGCAGCGCCGCGATCAAGCCCAGATTGCCCATTCCGCGGACGAAGCCGCCCAGCTTCGGCAAGGCGCCGCGCAGCATTCCACCTAGTACCGCGATGAAGATCGAGGCTATGGCCAGTGCCAGCAGCGGTTGCTGAGTCAGAAATTCAATCAGTTCAGGAAGGTCCACCAAGCGTTCCTAGCAGAAGCAAGCTGACTGCCTGCTGTCCTCGAACCGGAGGACAATGCTTAAGTCAGCACTTCCTCGAGCATTTCAAGGACTCGCGCGCGGTCGGGAAACCCTTCGGTCACCCACCGGTTCTCCAGTGCCCGCAGCGTGCGGGCGACTTCGGGCCCTGCGTTGATCCCACGCGCGACGATCTCTCCGCCCTTCAGCGGGAACCGTGGCACTTGCCAGGACTGGAGGGGAGTAACGTCCGCACCGGCAATAAGCAGCCGGTCGAGCGCCTCGCTGCGGCCGAGGTGATAGGCGAGTGCACGCGCCTCTCCGGGCGGGCCCTGCCTTGCTGCCGCGTTCGCAAGGCGCTTTTTCTGCGCAGTAGACAGTCGGAATCGCGAAGCGACCTGCTCGGCGAGCGCCGGATCCGGGGGGAGCAAGGCCGCGAGCCGGCGTAGCGGATCAGGTGCCACGGCCTGCGCTCGCTCGTGTTCGACGAGCGTCTCAAGCATCTCAGGATGCGCTTCCGGGAGAACCTGAGCCGTAACGCCAAGCTCGGCCATGCGGCTGATCGTGGGCGCCGGGTCCGGGAGGCCAAGCAGGTTCATCATTTCCATCCCGATCCGCTCGCGAGAAAGCCCCTTGAGCGTGGAAGCGAGTTCTGCGCAGGCGCTTTCGGCCTCATCGTCGGCCGGTCTGCTGCCGAAGCGCGCTTGGAAACGGAAATAGCGCAAGATGCGCAAATGATCCTCGCGAATGCGCTGCCGGGCATCGCCGATGAAGCGGACGCGGCGGGCGGCGAGGTCCGCAAGCCCGCCGAACCAGTCCGAGACTTCCAGAGTGGACGGGTCCGCATAGAGCGCGTTGATGGTGAAGTCACGCCGCGCCGCGTCCTCTCGCCAGTCGCTGGCGAACGCTACCGTCGCGCGCCTGCCGTCGGTGCTGACGTCGTGGCGCAAAGTGGTGATCTCTACCGGGCCGCCGGACAGCACCGCAGTGACGGTTCCATGCTCGATCCCGGTCGGAACGCTGCGGATGCCCGCCCGATCGAGCCGCTCGATGACTGCGGTCGGCAGCAGCGGCGTGGCCATATCGATGTCCTTGACCGGCAGCCCGAGCAAGGTGTCGCGCACGGCTCCGCCAACATAACGCGCGTTGTCGCTGCCGAGCGTGTCGGTAAGGATCGTCAGATCTTCCCGAGCGGTCCAGTCAGCGTGCGGGAGCAGTTCAGCCATGCCAGCGCAGCCTTCCCGCAAGATTGTGAAGTATCGCCCCGGTTACGCCCCAGATCTGGTGCCCACGCCAGTCCACCTCGACGAAAGTGTGCATGTGGCCCTCGTGCTCGATGGTTTTCTGTACCTGGTTGGCGGGGTCCAGCACGAAATCGACAGGGGCTTCGAACCATTGGGAGACCTCGGCGGGGTTCGGCCTGATCTCGATATCAGGAGGGACGATGCCCAATACCGGTGTGATCTCGTAGGCGGAGCCGGTTCGATAGAGGTCTGTGGTACCGACCACGCGCACGTCCTCTGGGCTGATGCCCAGTTCCTCCCATGCCTCCCGCAGGGCTGCTTCCACCGCCGTTTCGCCGGGATCGATCCTGCCCCCTGGGAAGGCGATCTGGCCTGCATGCGCCCGCATCGTGGCGGGCCGGTGAAGGAAGAGGAAGCCGGGCCGTTCTCGCTCCGTCATGGCGATCAGCACGGCAGCTGGCACGAAGCGCTCGATCTCGTGAATGCGGGGGTCGAGCCATAGCGCTGGTGGGGCAGCCGCGTGCCCATTCCGGAAGAGATGCGCTACGCGATCGAAGAGGGCGCTCATGATGCGACGATAGGGAACGAGACGCCCTGGCTCGACACCGAGGTGCCGTCGCCAGCCAGAGCGATTTCCGCGAGCTGCGCCCACGTGCTGCGGTTAAGTCGTGCCTCGATCCCGTGACGGACGCCGATGTAGACTGCCGGAGTGTCCGGATCGCCGTCCACCCGGATGGGATGCTCTGGTCCGGCGATCACGAGGTCATCGGTGTTCAACCGGAAGGCGAGGGCGTCTCCGTCGTGCCGCACATCAATGGCCACCAGCGCGGCATCGTCAACGGCGATCGAGAGCTTCTGCGTTGGCGTTACGAGCCAGTGCTGCCCCTCCGCATCGCGCATCAACAAGGACGCAAATGCGCGGACCATTGCGGGCCGGCGGATCTCACCATCCTGATGGTACCAGCGGCCGTCGGCGGCAATCCGCATCTCGCTGTCTCCGGTTTCCATGGGAGACCATTTGTCCAGCGGTGGCAGCTTGCGCTCGTGGACCAGCTCGGCGATTTGCGCGAGCGAGAGGCCGGCGAGCTCTGGTGGCGGTTCGTAAGGCATCGTCAGTCCGATGCCAGACAAGCTTAGCGCAGCCAAGGCCCCAGCGTTCCCCTTTCGGGCAGAACGGACGGGTTGTCGCAGCGGACGAGGAGCCGGTGCCGCTCGAACGGCCCGGGCAGGTCCCATCCGCTCGAATGCTCGTTCGAGAAGCCCCAGAAGCGGCCGTAGTATTCCGCGTCGCCTATCATCACCTGGGGCAGCGGCGCACGCGCGTCGATGCCTGAGAGGCTTGCCGTCACCAAGGCTTGTCCATAGCCGCGCTGCTGCTGGTCCGGCAGTACGGCCACGGGACCGACCATGATCATGGGATGGGGGCGACCGGTGGGATCGGTCAGCGCGACGGGCCAGCACTGGATCGTGCCCACCAGCATTTCATTCTCGTCGAGGGCCGCGAAGCTGAGCGCCGGCAGCCAATCCATGCCTTCGCGCACCTTGTAGGCGGTGCGCTTGTGCCGGTCAGGCTCAAAGGCGCGGTCGAGCAGTTGCTCGACGAGAGCGGGATCGACATTGTCGAGCGGGATAATCGCGGCTGCGGACATTGGGCGCGCCGATAGGGTGCCAGTACCCGATTGTCGACAACTATCGCGGCTTGGCAGGTGTCAATTTGAGCAGCCTGCCTGCTCCGGCCTCCTTGCCGTCCTCCAGCAGCCAGACCGACCCGTCCGGTGCCTGCCCGAGCTCTCGGATGCGGTGCTCTACAGGATAGCGGGCGACTTCACGCGCCTGTTCTCCATCGAACGCCACACGGACGAGAACATTGGGCTTCATGCCTCCGACGAGTGCCTCTCCCTGCCACTGCGGGAATGCGTCGCCTGTGTAGAAGATGAAATTACCGGGTGCGATTACTGGATCCCAGCTGATTGCGGGCGCGGCCAGATCCGGTCTGGTGTCGTTATCCGGAATGGGCCGACCATCATAATGATTGCCTTCAGAGACAAGGGGCCAGCCATAGTTCTGGCCAGGCTTTACCAGATTGATCTCGTCGCCGCCCGCCGGTCCATGCTCAAGCGTCCACAGCCGGCCGTCCGGTCCGAATGCGAGCCCGAGCATGTTACGGTGCCCATAGCTCCAGATCTGGTTCGTCGGCGCACCCCGATCCGCAAACGGATTGCCTGCGGCAGGCGTGCCGTCCGGGTTTAGCCGGACGATGGTGCCAAGCGTGTTGGATAGGTCCTGCGCTGGCTCCATCTTCTGCCGGTCGCCTGAGGACACGAACAGGTGCTTGCCATCGGGCGAGAAGGCTATCCTGTGCGAGTAGTGCCCTTTGCCCGTCACCTTCGGCACCTGTCGCCAGATTACATCGAGAGACTGCAACTCGCAGAAGACAGGCTGGGGGCATGCCAGCGTTCCACGGCCTACTGCAGCGCCGCGCGTGTCGCCTTCGCCTTCTTCAGCCCAACTGAGGTATACCGTTCTTCCGTCGAGTGTATCGCCGCCCGACTGGCCGGGAGCAAAGATCACGTCGCCAAGCCCTCCCTGGCCACCGTAGGCGACTTCGGGCATGCCTGTGACGTCTCCGATCCGCCCGTCGGGCAGCCGAAGTTTCATCGTCCCCTTGCGCTCCGTGATGAGCAGGATGCCAGTGCTTTGGTCCAGGTCCATCGCCCAGGGTTCGTCGAACTGAGCCAGTTCCTCGACCTCAAACGGGGCGCCACTTGTTGCGCTGTCGGCCGGAGGTCTCGCGTTTTCCCCGGAGGATGAGGCGCCGCAGCTTGCGAGAGCAATGAGAAGCGGCGATACGGAGGCGAGCAGGCGCCCAAAGCCTGTGGTGTCGATCATGCCATGTTAACGCATAACCCAGCCCTGGTTCCCGCTGCAAGCGCGATGACCGCCGATTATGTGATCGGGGTAGACGAAGCCGGTCGAGGTCCGCTGGCCGGACCCGTCGTGGCGGCCGCTGTGGTCCTGTGCAAGCCGCGTCCCGCCGGGCTGGACGATTCCAAGAAGCTCACGCGTGAGCGCCGGGCCGTGTTGGAGGCGACCATCAAGCGCCGATGTCGCTGGGCGGTCGGCGTGGTCGACGTGGAGGAAATCGACCGGCTCAACATCTTCGGAGCGACCATGCTGGCGATGACGCTGGCGGTGCAATCCCTTTGTGAGCAGATGGAAGGCGTGCCGCGCGAAGTCCTCGTTGACGGAAATCTAACGCCGGCGGGGCGCCGGTCCGAGTGGCAGTGGAAGGCACGCGCGGTTGTCGGCGGGGACGCGATTGAGCCCTGCATATCGGCAGCGTCCATCATCGCGAAGGAGCACCGCGATCGGCTGATGCGCGAACTTGCGGAAGCGCACCCCCATTATGGATGGGAACGTAATGCCGGCTACGGCACTCCTGAACATTTGACAGCATTGCGTCGTCACGGACCTTGCGTTCACCACCGCCGCAGTTTCGCTCCCGTTTCGCAACTGCATCTTGCATTGGAGGCATGACGATGGCCGGCTTCAGAGCATTGGACGTACCCTCACAGCAAGGCAGGTGCATTCTTGTCACGGGCGCAAACACCGGGATCGGTTTCGCTGCGTCGAAAGCGCTAGCTGCTCGGGGCGCCCGCGTGTTGCTTGGCTGCCGTGACAAGAAGAAGGCAGGGGACGCAATGGCAAGGATCCGGGCGGACGTGCCCCATGCGGATCTGGCGTTTGTGCCGCTCGATCAGGCCGATCTTGAGAGCGTGCGTGCCTGCGCCGAAGTTGTTGCCCGAGAGCCTCGCCTAGACGTGCTGCTGAACAATGCCGGCGTTATGTTTCCGCCGCTTCAACGCACTGCGCAAGGTCACGAACTGCAGTTCGGCGTCAATCACCTCGGCTGCTTCGCGCTCACATGCCTGCTGCTGGAGAAGCTGGCGAAAGCGCCTGATGGCAGAGTGGTCGTGACGTCGAGCCTGGCACACCGTGGCGGACGTATCGACTGGGATGATATCGATGCACACCGGAGCTATAGCCGTACGCAGCGCTACTCCGACAGCAAGCTGATGAACCTGCTGTTTGTGTACGAACTTGATCGTAGGCTTCAGGCGGCAAGCTCGCCGGTCAAGGCAATCGCCTGCCACCCCGGAGTGGCGTCCACCGATCTGGCGCGGCACATGCCGGCGGCTCTGCGTCTGGCTTGGCCGCTTTTGTCCTTCGTACTGAACGATGCGGACGAGGGGGCGTGGCCCGCTCTACAGGCAGCAACAGCGCCCGATGCGCAGGCGGGAGGTTATTACGGCCCTCAACGCTTCGGTGGCGCAGCGGGACCTTCGGGACCGGCGAAGCGATCTGCTACCTCCCGCGATCCGTCCGCTGCCAGACAGCTTTGGGACATCTCGGTCGAGTTGACGGGGATCGACCCGGGCCTGGCGCCGGCCTGAAGAAAAAAGCCGAAGGCCTCCTCATACCAGATCTAGAGTCCGGCACCGCCATCGGGACTCGACATCTTGTGACGGACTCGCTCCGTTCTCCCTTTCCGCCTGCTGCGACTCGCCGAGTTGTGGCGAGTCGCAGCTTGACTGCGAGTCCAGAAAGACTCACCCTGTAGCCTTAACGAGGCTGCTGCGGAGCGAGAATGGGACAGGTTCTGGTCAAGGAGCGGATAAGGGCCAAGGCGCCTGCTCCGGTTCCTCGCGAGTTGCTGCCGTTAGGGCAAATTTTGGACGGCGACTGCATTGCTGCGATGCGGAGCTTGCCGGACGCTTGTGTCGACATGGTGTTCGCCGATCCGCCCTATAACCTCCAACTCGGGGGCGATTTGTCGAGGCCGGACGGCAGCCATGTCGATGCGGTCACGGATGCCTGGGACAAGTTCGACAGCTTCGCGACTTACGACCGATTTACGCGTGAGTGGCTTGCGGAGGCGCGTCGCATCCTCAAGCCCAACGGGTCGCTCTGGGTAATCGGCTCCTACCACAATATCTTCCGTGTGGGCGCGATCCTGCAGGATGCCGGGTTCTGGATCCTGAACGACATCGTTTGGCGCAAGGCGAACCCGATGCCCAACTTCAAGGGCACGCGCTTCACCAACGCACATGAGACGCTGATCTGGGCCTCGATGGGTGAGAAGGCGAAGTACACCTTCAACTATCGCGCGATGAAAACGCTGAACGATGAGTTGCAGATGCGCTCTGACTGGGTTCTGCCGATCTGCGCTGGGCCTGAGCGGTTGAAGAAGGATGGCCACAAGGTTCACCCAACGCAAAAGCCTGAAGCGCTGCTCTACCGCGTGATGCTGGCGACGACGAACAAGGGCGACATCGTGCTCGACCCGTTCTTCGGGACCGGAACGACCGGCGCGGTTGCCAAGCGACTGGGGCGCGAGTGGATCGGCTGCGAGCGGGAGGCGGGATACCGTGACGCCGCCCTCGAGCGTATCGAGATGGCGCTCCCGCTCGACGAGAGCGCGCTCAAGACGATGCAAAGCAAGCGCACTGCGCCGCGCGTCGCGTTCGGTACGCTTGTGGAGACGGGCTGGATCGCTCCGGGGACCCCGCTCTTCGATCGCAAGCGGCGGTTCACGGCGACGGTGCGCGCGGACGGTTCGCTGGTCAGCGGCAAGGAAGGTGGTTCGATCCACGGTGTGGGGGCCGCGCTGCAGGGCGCGCCTTCATGCAACGGCTGGACGTTCTGGCACTTGGAGCACCAGGGCGAGCTGAAGCCGGTGGATGCCATCCGGCAACTCTACCTGCTGGCGACCGAGCCGTGACCTCGCCGTTCGCCCTCTGCTCGTGAGGAAGCTCTACATCCGACCAGTCGCTTTTGCGGAAAGCCCGCAGAGCGAGCATGGGGAGGCCATACGACTGGCCGGTTCACTCGTCTGGGCGAGCCGGTTTGCCCTGATCGTGCGTGAGGGCGGTCGAGTCCTCTCGCGTGATCTTGTGGGAGCGAGCGGGGTGGTCGAGGCACTCGCATCGCTCCCGGACGATCTGGCCTCGCAGGCCGAGACACAGTGGGCCTCTCTGCGAAAGGTGCACTCTCCCCTCGTGTGCGGAGAGCGGACCATTCGCCTCGACCAGCCTCAGGTCATGGGAATCCTGAATGTCACGCCCGACAGCTTTTCGGATGGCGGCCAGTTTCTCGACGATCCAGAGACGGCGGCAGCCCATGGCGCGCAGATGCTTGAAGCAGGAGGCGCAATCGTCGACGTGGGTGGAGAGTCCACGCGGCCCGGTGCCGCCGCGGTGTGGGAAGGGGACGAAGTCAAGCGTGTCCTCCCCGCTATCGAGCGTCTCGTGGGTATGGGAGCGGCGATCAGCATCGACACCCGGCGCCCCGCCGTAATGGAGGCTGCCCTCGGTGCCGGTGCCCACATCATCAACGATGTGTCGGCTTTGCGGCATGACCCTCGCAGCCTCGAATTCGCCGCATCCTCAGGGGCTCCGGTTGTGCTTATGCATGCGCCTGGATCGGCCGATGATCTCCACGCGGATGGCAGTTACGACGACGTGGTCCTGGATGTCTTCGACTGGCTTGCCGCCCGGCGAGACGTAGCGCTGGCAGCTGGTATCGAGCCGGAGCGGATCATTCTGGATCCGGGCATCGGCTTCGGCAAATCGGTCGCTCAGAACCTGGCGCTGATGAACGCGCTGCCGCTGTTCCACGCTTTGGGGGCACCGCTGCTCGTCGGCGCGAGCCGCAAGCGGACGATCGGCGCTCTTTCGAACGAGGCGCCCGCTCACCGGCGTCTCGGTGGATCACTGGCGCTGGCCATGAAGGCGCTCGACGCCGGTGCTCACATCCTTCGCGTTCACGACGTGTTTGAGACGGTGCAGGCAATCCACGTTTGGCGAGGCCTGCGCGATGCGGCGCTGACCGACTTTGCGCAACTTCCCTGATCCGTTCGAGGTCCAGATTGCCCAGGAGGCGCAGCCATACGGCGCCGCCGCGGGCATGTCCTTCAAACAAGTGCGCCGTCTAGCAGCTCGATGTGACGCCGGCAGTGCTTCGCGATGTGCTCGTCGTGGGTCGATATAAGGAAGCATGTGCCGGTATCGCGGTTGATCTGATCCAGCAGAGCCATCACCTGATCTGCTGAGTGCCGGTCAAGGTTGCCGGTGGGCTCGTCTGCCAGCACGAGTGGTGGTTCATTCATCAAGGATCGGGCAACCGCCACCCGTTGCCGCTGCCCGCCTGACAAGGCCGCGGGGCGATAGTCGCGCCTGTCGGAGAGGCCCACGGCGTCCAGCAACTCCGCTGCGCGGGAGCGCATGGACGCTGTCTCCTTACCCCTGCTCGTAGCGGCTGGCATCATCACGTTCTCCAGCGCGGTGAGGTCGGGAAGCAGGTGATGAAACTGAAAGACAAACCCGATGTGCTTGTTGCGAAACCTCGTGCGTTCCGCATCGCTGGCGGTGCTCAGGTCCTGTCCGAGCATGTGGTGGAGGCCCTCACTTGGCCTCAGCAGGGTTCCAAGTATCGTCAGCAAAGTGCTCTTGCCCGACCCGGAAGGCCCCAGAAGTGTGGCCATTTCTCCACGAGAGAGGTCCAGGTCGACCCCGCGCAGGACGACCGCTGCCGCGTCGCCTTCGCCGAAGACTTTTCTCAGGCCTCTTACGCGAACCAGCGGCTCCGCGGTCATGCGCCGATTGCCTCAACGGGGTCTATCCGCGTGGCGCGCTGTGCCGAGATGACCGAGGCGATAGCGGACGCTACCGTGGTCAGAAGAATGGCGACGAGGTAGTCGCCCTGGGCTCGGTCGACAGGCAGGCCGCCGCCTTCCACCGCCTCCAGCGGGGGGAAGGGGATGAGAGCGAGCCAGGCCAGCAGCGCACCGGCCATAGCTCCGATTGCCCCGATCAGCGTTCCCTCGATAACGAAGATGCCGAGCACGAAGCGCTGACTTGCGCCTACTGCGCGCATGATGCCGATCTCGCTCCGGCGGCGCACGATCGAAAGCAGCATGGCGCTTGCTATGCCGATGACGACGGTGATCAGGGCGAAAGTCTTCACGATCGTCCCAGTACGCCCTTGTGCATCGAGTGCTTCGAAAAGCTGCGCATTCTCCTCTGTCCAGGGCTGCGTCTTCAAACCGGTGGCCCTGCGCAGACGTGCTGCGATCTGCGGTGCTGCAGCGGGCGGTGAGACCTTGATCTCAATGCGGGAAATCCCGCTCGGCAGATCGAACAGGGCCCTTGCGGTACGAAAGTTCATGTAAAGGGCTTGTCGGTCCGCGGTGGAGATCCCCAGCGAGAATATGCCTCCGATGCGGAAACTTCGCTCTCGCCCGCGATCCGACCGCACAACCACGACCTGTCCTGTCCTCAACCCCAGATCGTCGGCGAGTGTTCTGCCGATCAGCACAGTGTCGGGAGAAAGCACGGCGGTACCCGACACCAGGGCGCCTTCGATGTCGACGATGGCGGAGATCTTGTCGGGCTGCACTCCGATCACTCCCACCGGAGCGATCGCCTGCCCGCGTTGAACGAAAGCGCTTCCGCGGATCTGCGGCGATACTGCCACGACGCCTTCGGTGGCCTCAACCATGGCGACCGCGGGCTCCCAGACGGCGATTTGCTCTCGGCGGCTCAGGTCCTTTTGGACAACGACCTGCACGTTCCGGCCGGGCACAACCTGCTCCGGGTCGCGCTCGGCCATCTCCATCGTGATGTGCGGGATGTTGCCGACGGTGCGGAGTGTCAGCAACGTGGCGAGGCCTCCGATGAGCGCGCTCATGAATACGAATACGCTCACTCCCACGGCAACGCCCAGCATCAGCAGCACAGTCTGGCCGGGGGTCGAGAGCAGATGGCGCAGCGCAAGCTTGAAGGTGTAGGGCATCAGCGGGTGACTGGCTTGACCTTGTCGCCCGGCTCGGCGGCTTCGGGATTTACGAGAATCCGCATGCCGGCTTGCAGCCCTTGCGTGACGATCACCTGAGCGGCGGGCCAATCGATGAAACGGATCGGGCGTTCTTTCACCTGACCGCTCGCGTCCACGATCCGCACGTGCGGTGATGTATCGGGCTGAAGGATGCTGGCACGCGGAATACTGATCGCCTGAGGGCGCCGTTCGACGATCAGGTTGACCGACACCGTCTGGCCCGAGGGAGCGGAAGCCAGCGGCGCAAGAAGTCTCAGCCTGACCTCGCGGGCGCCTGTGGCTTCGTCGACCCGAGGTTCGATATGGACGATCTCGGCGCGGGCCGGCCGATCTCTGCCGGGGAGTTTCACCAGAGCCATGGGCCCCGTGCGCAATTCCACGGCGTATGCTTCATCCACGTCCGCGCTGATCTCTGGCGCAGCAAGGTCGGCCAAGCGGTAGAGCACGGTTTCGGGACCGACCGTCTGGCCTCTGTCGACCGGGCGCTCCAGGATCACGCCCGCGAAAGGAGCCCGCACGACGTATCGCTGCTGCACTTCTTGAGCTTGCGCCAGGGCTGCTTGCCTGCGCTGCAACTCGCGTGCGCCCTCCTGAACTGCGAGCCTTCTCTCTTCCACCTCGCGCCTTGAAGCAAATTCATCGAGCGCTTCGAATCGGGCCAGCTCACGGCGGGCTTGGGCCAAGACTGCCTGCTGCGCTGCGGCGGCTGCCGCAGCTTCGCCAATTGCAGCACGCTGCGGACCGTCGTCTATGCGGGCGAGAAGTGCGCCTGCTGTGACCTGGTTACCCACGTCGTGGGGCAATTCGACCACGACGCCTGCTACGGGTGGTTGCACCGCTACCGACTGGCGCGGCCTTATGCGTCCGTTCACCGCCAGAGCACGCACCGCATCGCCGCGCTCCACGGTCAGGACGGCCACCTCCTGGGCGCGGGGCATCAGAAGAAAGACAGTCGCGCAGACGATGGCCAGCAGTGCTGCCAGCCAGAGGTATCGCGCTCGGCCCCTCAAACCCTGTTACGTCCTTGCAGGAGACTGTCATGTTGCACCATGCGAACCGAGTTGCCGCATCCGGCAAACTTCGGCAAGCAGTTGCGCGCGAGCAGCCTGCACAGTGCCCTTCAAGTGCCCCCTGAGCCGGAGGTCTTGTGGCGTCGCCACAGGACGACCATAAGCCCGTGCCTATCGCGGGGACCCTGAGTACATGACTTCCGATCAGAACGGCCGCTTCGCAGGGCTGGATTTTGGCACCACCAACAGTGTGGCCGCCCGGGCGTCAGGCGCTGATACGCCACGCCTCCTGAGCTTCTCTCATGCTGATGGCGCCACCGAGGTGTTTCGATCGGCGCTGTGCTTCTGGCAAGATGACGGTGTACCCGGCGGTCTTGCGGCCGCAGCCGGGCCGGCGGCTATCCACGAGTACCTGGAAGACCCCAGCGGTAGCCGCTTCCTCCAGTCGTTCAAATCGGTCGCTGCAAGCTCCACCTTTGACAGCGCACCTGTCTTCACGAAACGGTTCCGCTTCGAGGAACTCGGTCGGCGGTTTATCCAAGAGATGGCGTCGCATGCACGTGGTGAGTTCCAGCGGCTGGATCGTTTGGTGGTCGGACGCCCGGTTCACTATGCGGGCATGCGTCCTGATCCGGTGCTGGCACGTCAACGCTATGATGCCATGTTCGACGGCTTTGCGGCGGAGGTGCATTACGTCTACGAACCGCTTGCGGCGGCATTCAGCTTCGCATCTCGCATCAGCGATCCTGCGACGTTGCTAGTTGCCGATTTCGGAGGCGGCACCAGCGATTTCTCCGTGGTGCATATCCGGGAGCGAGGCGCCCAGGCGCGTTGTGTGCCGCTTGGTCATGCGGGCGTGGGGCTTGCCGGCGACCGCTTTGACCAGCGCATCGTCGACCGGCTGGTGCTGCCGGTGCTGGGGAAGGGCAGCCAGTATCGCTCGTTCGACAAGGTCCTGGACATTCCTGCCTCCTACTTCGCCGACTTCTCGGACTGGTCGAAGCTGGCGCTCATGCGCAATCGCAAGACACTTGCGGAACTGGATCGCTTGCGGCGCAGCGCCGTAGATCCCGACGCCATTACCCGGATGATCGCGATGATCGAGAACGAGCTCGGGTTTGCGCTTTATGATGCGGTCGGCCGATTGAAACGAGCTCTCTCTGATGAGGAGCAGGCGCAGTTCCAGTTTTCCGGTGGAGGCGTGACCATCGACGCAAATGTGACTCGCGCCGAGTTCGAGGGCTGGATCTCGGAGGACGTTGCGCGGATGGCCGGTGCTGTAGATGAGGCCTTGCGCAACGCAGGCGTGGCAGAGAACGAGATCGACCGGGTGTTCCTGACTGGCGGTACGTCGCTGGTCCCTGCAGTGCGCGCCTTGTTCGCCACGCGGTTCGGAGAGGAGAAGCTGATGTCCGGCGGAGAGCTCACCTCCATCGCGCACGGCCTCGCCCTGGTGGCACAGGAGGAGGATCTGTCGAGCTGGACCGCTTAGGGGTCTTCGGAGACTGCTGCCCGGTTACGGATCGTAACGGCGGGCGAGCGCTATTCCCGCAAGGTTTTTCGATCGCGGAACGTGTCGGAAGCCGATGCGCGCCAACGGTGCGGAGGCGTGCTGAAACGCAGCCAACCAGGGCCTCAGGTGCGTGCTCCGGCAGGTCCAAAGACCCCGGGCCTGCTGGATGACCAGCAATGAGTCGCCGACGAACAGAACGTCCGTGTCGCCTTGCGCGATAGCCAATTCGACGGCGAAGATCAGGCCCCCCCACTCGGCCTCGTTGTTATCACCCGTGCGTGGGCTATCCCTGAAATGAGCCACGCCGCGGTTAACCACGGCGGCTTCCATCGGCCCGGGATTGGGCCGGCTACCGCCGTCGAAGAAATAGACCGCCCGTCGCCTCATCTTCGTACTGTAGCGCTTCGAACACCGCGCGACGACTGGTTCGCACGGTCATTTCCGTCTCGCGAATAACGCCAGTGACTGTGTCGGCACCAGGCCCGTATGTTTTGGGTGGACGCGGCCGGTGAACCCAATCAGAAGGCGGCAGACAACATATCAGACAGTCGCAGCCGCGAAGGCTGGGCACGGGTTCGCTTGGGAGGATCAATGAGTTATCTGTCGGAGCTAAGGCAGGCCTGGAGGCCGTTGCTTGCTGCCACCATCGGCATGGCCAGCGGCATGTCCATCGTCGGAACGATCACCAGCACCATCGCGCCCACGCTTGTTTCCGACACGGGCTGGTCACAAGCCGATTTCGCCATGGTGGGAAGCCTGGCCCTTCTGATGTCGTTCGTCTTTCCTTTCGTCGGACGGCTGGCGGATACTCTGGGCGTGCGGAAGACCGCTTTGATCGGTCAGGTCACGCTGCCGCTGGTGTACCTCGCCTACAGTGCGATGGGCGGTTCCTTGTGGTTGTACGTGGTCATCTTCGCGTTCCAGAGCCTGATTTGCGTAACCACCACCTCGACCGTCTATACCCGCGCCGCCGTTCAGCATGTGCAGCATGCTCGGGGACTGGCGCTGGCGATCGTAGCTTCCGGACCGGCCATCGCGGGGATCATCATCGCGCCGCTGCTGAACGGATATGTCGAAGAATATGGTTGGCGTGCAAGCTATCAGATCGTCGCTCTCGGCACCGCCATTGCCGGGCTCGTGACCTTCCTTCTCTTGCCGCCCGACCGGGGGCAGAAGGGCGCAGCCGCTCCGAAGGGTCGCGCGCGGGAAGACTACCCCCTCATCTTTCGCACGCCCGCATTCTGGGCTCTGTTGGTCGCTATGCTACTGTGCAACCTGCCGCAGACGATCGTGCTGGTGCAGTTGAAGCTGCTCCTTCTGGCGAATGGCATCCCGGGAGAGGGCGCCGGGGTGATGCTGAGCGCGGTGTCCGTAGGCATGTTGGCGGGACGTTTTGTCACCGGCGTTGCTCTCGACCGTTTCAATGTGCGTTTGACGTCCTTCGTCGGTCTCGCCTTGCCGAGCCTGGGGCTTTTTCTGCTCGCCTCGTCGATGGATTCACCGGAAGTGATTACCTTTGCGGTGTTCTGCCTCGGGTTTGCCTTCGGGGCGGAGGGCGACATCGTCGCGTTCCTTGTCGCCCGTCACTTTGGAGTGCGGGTCTACAGCTCTACGCTAGGCTTGCTCACGGCGGCGATGTCGTTCTCCGCGGCGGCGGGCGCTTTGCTCCTCAGCTATACCCTGGAGGAGACCGGCGGCTACGACCTGTATCTCACGATCGTCGGCGCTGCCGTGCTAGTGGGTGCCGCAGCGGTCCTGCTATTGAGAGGCGGACGAGCACCTGATGCCGAAGCCGCGCGGGAGGAGGAGGCGGTACCTCCTCCCGGCGTCGTCGGCACGGGTCAAGCGTAAGTGTCAGTAGCTCTGCAATCCACATAGCTGCACGAGCACTTCCCGGTTGAGGCGGTTCGCCTGGAAGTGCGCGAGGCCGGCGTCTTGCGCCAGAATCGCCGCGATGATGCTGGCGCGGCTTTCTTTCCATTGATCGAAGCCGAAGAAGTTGCGCATCGCGTCCTCGGATCCGGCACTTTGTGCCGTTCCGAGGACAACACGCGTGAGCAATTCGAACAGAGGGCGACGCACCATGCGGAACAGCACTTCCTGCAGTTCCGTCTCCAGCGCTCCAAGCTGGCTGCTGTCCTCGCATGCAGAGATCTTTTGAGCCACGGTCCGCAGTTCCTCACGCGGAAGATCATCGGCGCAGCGAGCTGCTGCTGAGCAGAGCTGGTTGAAGAGCAGGGACGTTATGTCGAGCACTTCCTTCCAGGAAGCCGGCTCGCTCTGAAGGTAGGCTCCAAGCACCCGCTCCATGTCGCGAAGATCCGGTCGCCGACCATAGTACCCGCCGCCGGGTCCCCGCCGAACCTCCAGTATGCCCTCATGCTCGAGAATGCGTGCGGCTTGCTGGATCGTCACGATGCCGACGCCGCATTCCCGCGCGAGGTCGCGAAGAGACCCGATCTGTTCGTTTGCAGCCTTCGCATAGATCCGCTCGCGCAGCTTATCCACGGTTGTGCGCACTACCTGGCGCTTGGCGGGCTCTTGCTCGGTAGCCGTTTCCGTAATCATGGTAATAATATGCGTCTTTCTACTGGATCGATGTTGTTTAACGCTCAAAATAGAGATTGAAAGAGACAAGATAGGCATATTAATGTGGCGAAAGAATCGAGAAAGCGCCTCCAGTCATGAGAGGCGCGATGCGGCTGCTGCAGCCGGGGAGTGAGAGGATATGGGCTTCAGAGATCCGGACGCGGCCGCGCTTCCGCAATTCGCGAACATCATCGGCGGGAAGCGGGAGGCTGAGGGCAGCGGCGAAGTCGTCGCGCACGTCTATCCCGCGACAGGGCGCGTCACGCGTGAGTTTCGCATGGCGAGTGCCGACGATGTGGAGCGCGCTGTCGCAGCCGCTCGGGCGGCGCAGCCCGGCTGGCGCGCATTGCCCGGCGACAAGCGGCGTGACCTGATGTTCAAGATCGCAGCACTTTTCGAGGCTCGGTCGGCGGAGATCGCTCCGAGCCTCGTCGCGGAGAATGGCTCAGTGGCCATGACCGCTCCGTTCATGGGCTACGACGCGGCGCAGAAGTTCCGCTACTTCGGCGGCTGGTGCGACAAGATCCACGGCCGCACAGTTCCGATGTGGGGTGCTCCTGCGCACGACTACGTGGCGTTCGAACCCTATGGTGTCGTCGGTGTCATCGTGCCCTGGAACGGGCCTCTTTTCGCGGCGACCATGGTGATGGCTCCGGCGCTTGCGGCGGGCAACTGCGTTGTTTTGAAATCTCCCGACCTGGCGCCTTATAGCGTGATGAAGCTGGTCGAACTGCTGCAGGAAGCCGGCATCCCCGACGGCGTCGTCAACCTGGTGACTGGAGGCGCCGACGTGGGCGAGGCCATGGTGCGGCACCACGGCATCGACAAGATCGAATTCATCGGATCGGGGGGCACTGCGACGAAAGTTCTGACCAGTGCTGCCCAGTCCCTGAAGCCAGTGGGGCTGGAACTCGGCGGCAAGTCAGCGGTCATCGTGTTCGATGACGCCGACGTGATGGTCGCCGCGAAGAAGGGGTTGAGCGGCGCGGTCTCTTCCAACGGGCAGGGCTGCGTCAACGGAACCCGTCTGCTTGTACAGCGCAGCATCTACGACCAGTACCTGCAAATGCTGGCGGCCATGGCGAGCCACGTGAAGGCCGGCGATCCTTTCGACGCCTCGACGGTCCTGGGCCCGGTCATCAGCAACGCGGCACTCGGTCGCATTCAGGGCATGATCGACCGCAGTACAGGTGAGGGCGGCCGCGTGGTCGCAGGTGGGAAGCGCCTCGATGGCGAGTTCGCGGACGGCTTCTATCTGCCTGTCACGGTGGTTGCGGATGTCGCGAACGACTCGGAGATCGCGCAGAAGGAGGTGTTCGGGCCGGTTCTTGTCGCAACTCCCTTCGACACCGAGGAGGAGGCGATCGCCCTCGCGAACGGAACCGAATACGGGCTGGGAGCGTACGTCCATACGCAGAACCTGCGCCGTGCTCACCATGTCGCGAGCCAGCTTCACGCGGGCATGATCCACGTCAACGGCGCCGGAGAGGCGATGCAGCCGAACTGCCCGTTTGGTGGCTTCAAAAAGAGCGGGCACGGCAGACTGGGCGGTGTGGAGGGGTTGCACGAGTTCCTCCAGCCCAAGAATATCTGGATGAGCATGGCTGCTCCGGAGCAGGGCCAGTGACGGCGCTGAATCCGGCCGACCGGAGCGAGAGGGGCCATTCGCTTCAGGCAAAGCTCACAGGGCGTGAGCATGATCGTCCCGAGACACTCCTGCAGGAAAGCTGGCGAGACTTCGTCTATGCGGAAGTCTGGTCTCGCCCAGGGCTGGACCAGCGTGCGCGTTTCCTCATTTCCCTGGCTTCCGCCGCCAGCAGCGGCGGCCCCCGAACAACCCTCGTGGATTACGTACGTGGCGCATTGGCGACACGTGAGCTCACCCTTGGTGAACTTCGCGAGGCGGCGCTGCATCTCTCCGTCTACTGTGGCTGGGGTGTAGGGGGCGATTTGGATGAGGCTATCACGCTTGTAGAGGCCGAGCTCGGCTTGGATAGCGTCAGCCTCGATCCCATACGTGGCGCGCCCTGGGACCCGCGACAGCGGATGGAAGCCGGCTTCGCCGCGTTCAACGAGGTGATGACTTTCGACGGGCCTCCGGTGGGAAATGGCGTTCCCTTTCTCGAGCATGGGATCCTGAACTTCGTTTTCGGAGAGATGTGGTGCCGTCCTGGCCTGGACCAGCGCTCACGCCGTTTCCTGACCCTCGTCGGCGTGGCGAACGCGGCAGCTGATGTGCCGATACGCAGTCACTTTCACGCAGCCATGGCCAGCGGCAACTGCACCGCGGCGGAGCTGCATGAGTTCGTGCTCCAGTACGCAGTCCATGCCGGTTGGCCGAAAGCCTCGGTCATCCAGAGCGTCGTTTTCGAAATGGCCGCGAAAATTGAAAAGGGCTTGGCCTGGAACGGCTGACAAGGGGAACGGCTGACAAGGGGAACTGCGGCATGGATATCGACACGAATATGAGCGGCAAGGTCGTGCTGGTAACCGGCGCGGCCTCAGGGCTGGGCCGGGCGACGGCGCTGCGATTTGCGCAAGAGGGTGCCCAGCTGTGCCTGGTCGACGCGGATGCAGACGGGCTTGCCGAGACACAGGCTCTCCTGGTTCCGGGAAGCGAAGCACTGCTTCACCAGGCGGACCTGTCACCCCCGTCAGCTTGCAAGGAGGCAGTGAGCGCTGCCGTCGAAAAGTTCGACCGGCTCGATGGCCTCTGCAATGTTGCTGGCATCATCTACCTGGCGAACTCGCACGAGATGCCGGAGGAACTCTGGGCGCGAACCCTCGCGGTGAATCTGACAGCGCCCTTCATGCTGTCGCAGGCGGCGATCCCGCATCTGCTCGAAGCCAACGGTGCCATCGTCAACGTGGCGTCGTCTGCCGCTTTCATCGGCGAAGCCTACGCTGCGGCTTATTGCGCCACGAAAGCGGGCATCGTGAACATGACCAAGGCCATGGCCATGGAGTACGTGCGAAAGCCGATACGGATCAACGCAGTCGCTCCCGGGGGTATGGTGACCAACATCGCCAGGAACTTCACCCCTCCCGAAGGATGTGATTTCGAACTGCTGAAGCGGTACACAGGCTACCGCGGGACAGTGGATGTCGATGAGGTGGCTGGCATGATCGTGCTTCTCGCCTCGGAAGCGGGGAAGGGCTTTCACGGCAGCTGCGTGACCATCGATGCCGGGATCACGGCAGGATGAATCGGGTGGGTTTCATCGGCCTGGGTAGCCAAGGTGGCCCAATGGCGGAACGGATCCTGGCCGCAGGGTACCCGCTGACCGTATGGGCACGCCGATCCGAGGTCGCTGAGGACCTCGCTGCCAAAGGGGCAGACGTCGCAGGGAGCATCGCGGAGCTTGGCGCAGACTGCGATCACGTCGGCGTCTGCGTCGTCAATGATGACGACGTCGCGTCCGTTTGCGAGCAACTTATCCCCGCAATGCGGTCAGGCAGCCTGATCGTAATCCATTCGACAGTCCTTCCAGAGACCTGCCAAGGATTGGCGCGGCGCTGCGCCGCGCATGGCATTGATCTGATTGATGCACCGGTCAGCGGCGGCGGCGCCGGCGCAGCGGCGGGAACACTCACCGTCATGTGCGGAGGAGCGGCAGATGCGTTTGCCGCAGCGCGCCCGGTACTCGACACCTTTGCCGAATTGGTCGTCCTGCTGGGCGAGGTGGGGGCGGGCCAACGTGCGAAGATCGTCAACAACGCGCTCCTGGCAGCGAACATGGGACTCGCTCAGGCAGCGTTGCAGGCTGGAGATGCTCTCGACCTGGACCGGGGTGCTCTTGCGGACCTGATCAAGGCCAGCAGCGGGCGCAGCTTCGGCTTCGAAGTCTTCGCACGCCTGCCGCATCCACGCGATTTCGCAGTCGGTGCTCCTCTGCTCGTCAAGGACGTCGGGCTTCTGAAGACAACTCTTCCCGATGACGCAGGAGCCGAAGCGCTGCGTGCCGCCGCCGATCCCTTTCTTAGCGCCGCAACCGGCGGACCAGATGCCACGGAGTACCGACCATGAGCTTTACCCTCGATCAGTTTCGTCTCGATGGGAAAGTGGCGGTTGTCACCGGCGCGGGTGGACGTGGTAACTCGATTGGCCGGGCCTACGCTCTTGGCCTCGCGAACGCCGGCGCCGCGGTAGTAGTGGCGGATCTCAACCGCGCAGGCGCCGAAGCTGTCGCTGAGGAGATCGTAAGCGAGGGCGGCCGTGCAGTCGCCACCCAGGTGGATGTCGCGGACGAGAACTCTACGCTGGCCATGGCTGCGGCTGCCAATGATGCGTTCGGCGGGGTTGATATTCTCGTCAACAACGCCGCGTTGATGGTGGACGTAAGCTACGACAATTGTGAGACGATCAGCCTTGAGGCATGGAACCGCGCCTTTGGAGTCAACGTCAATGGAGCGCTGCTTTGCTCACGCGCCGTGTTGCCCTCGATGCGGGCGCGGGGCGGTGGCAGGATCATCAATCAGTCCTCTGGGGGAGCATTCCCGGCAACGGGTTTGTACGGCGTCACGAAGCTTGCGCTGGTTGGACTGACGACCACGCTGGCCAAGCAGTTCGGCAAGGACGGAATCACCTGCAACGCCATAGCTCCGGGGAATGTCACGTCCGACGCAGGCAAGCTGCTGGTTCCGGATGACTCGCCCTTCATCAAGTTCCTCGAGATGACCTGCGCGATGCGCGCGCGGGGGGAACCCGATGAGTTGGTGGGCACTGCTCTGCTCTTGTGTTCACCCGCTGGGCAGTGGATCACAGGCCAGACCATTCACGTCGACGGCGGCTGGGTTTTGCGGCCCTGAAGCTGAAACGAGCAGGTCTGGTGGGGGCAAGCTCAAGCCGCCAAGCTGCTTGCCCACTCCACCCGGTTTCTGCCGTTCCGCTTCGCACGATAAAGTGCCTGATCCAGGTGGCTTACGAGCTTGAGAACGTCACCCGGAGCGCTGTCGAGATAATGGGCTCCGATGCTGACGGTGGCGGGTATTGGAATACCGTTCCAAGTTACAGTGCGCTCAGCGAATGCCTCGCGGACGCGGTCTGCAGCCTGTCCCGCAGCTTCGGGGTTGGGGACGCTCAGGAGCAGGGCAAATTCCTCTCCCCCTACTCGACCAGCGAGGTCGGTGCTGCGACAGCAAGAGCGGACAGCAGAAGCGAACGCGCGGAGCACCTCGTCGCCGGCGAGATGGCCATGCCGGTCGTTGATGGCCTTGAAATGATCGATATCGAGCCAAAGAAGCGCGAAGCCCCCATCCCGACCCTTACCCGACAGGGCGTTCAGTTGGCCGTCCATGCGTTGCTCGAAGGCCCGGCGGTTCAAGAGGCCGGTCAGCCCATCGTGATCCGCAGCCGTTCGCAACTGAGCCAGCAGATCGTCGCGCACAGCCATCGCGCTGCTGATCGTGAGGGGGACGAGCACTAGGAATGCAACCGCTATGCGGATCGACAGCACCATGCTCGGATCTGACATGTCCTGACCGATATTGACGACGCCCAGCCCGAGGGTGGTGAGGCACCCGGCTCCCAGCGCCATCGTCACCAAGGCCGTTGTCTGAGTTGAATAAGTCAGGGCGCAAAGCAGAAGTGCGGGCATCGGAAACATGACGCTTCCCGGCCCGTCGAACCAGAAGGCTGCTATGCAGGAGAACACGAGCAAGGCTGCCGCTCCGGCATCACGAGAGCCGTCTTTCCTCGCTCCGGGCGGGAAGTGCGGTGTAAGAGTCAGCATCGCAGGCAAGAAAGTCAAATAATTGACCAGTTCGCTGGCGGGCCAGGTGGTCAGCGTCTGAAGAGCAGAGCCACGAAACTCGAGCACGACAAGAACTGCGCCTGCCAGCCCGGATGCAAGGCAGGCTGGTAAAAGGCAGGCGAGGATTCGCAGGACCGAGTGTGTTCTGCGCAGCTGAAGATCCTCCGCATGAAGCCGCGCGAGGAGCGCCGTCGCTGTCATTGTGCCGATCACATTGGCGAAGGCAAAGAAACAGGCGAGAGATAGCTCACGCCCAAACAGAACGTCCGCTGCTATGAAGCCTGTCGCGGCTCCGAGCCAGCCCGCGGGACTTGACCATGAACGCTGTCGCAGCATCGTCCCGACAAGCACAGCGTTCGCCGGCCAGATCGAAACGGAGAAGGTGTGTCGCGAGGCCAGTCCGAGGAGGCTCGCCAGCCCCACGATCGCTCCCATGATCAGGAAGGTCCGAACCGCGCTCCCGCTCCAGCGAGTCCCCAGCCTTACGGCTCTTATGTGGCCGAGTAGCGGTTTAGAGCTGGATTGGTTCGCGGCAGGAGACATCGCGGCCGCCCTATTGCGCCGGAGTAAAATTTCCATGACCCTTTGGTCCACTTTGCACAATTTTCATTCTCGAGGCCGCCTGCGATACTTCCCGAGCTTGCACAGCTGCTGAGTGCTGCGAAGTATCGTTACGGGCATGTTGCGGCGCTCTGAGCAGCCGCCAGGGGTTCACGATTCAGGCGGAGCTTTCCGTCCGCCGCGCCCGTGCCGCGGGTGAAGCGCGCACTGACGATTCCGCTCTGGCCATTGGCCCCAAAGTTACTTAATAAACAGGAGTGTTGGTTTAAGGCCTTCGTGCACAGAGCGCCTATCGCAGAGGCGCCGTCGCGGAAATGAACGGGAGATGCCCAGATGAACAAGCCCGAGACGTTTGCGCCTGCAAACATCACCCCGCAGGACATGGATGAAGAGCGGCTGGTGACCTACCCGACCGAGGCTTTCCTTTCGAAGGAGTACCTCGAGGCGGAGAAGCGCCTGTTGTGGCCGCGCATCTGGCAAATGGTGGAACGCGAATCCGATATTCCCAATCCCGGCGACTGGATGACCTACAACGTAGCGGAAGAGTCCATCATCGTCCTTCGCAAGGATGATGGCACTCTGAAGGCTTTCCACAATGTCTGTCCCCACCGGGGCCGACAGCTTGTTAGCGTTCCGGACATGTTGCCGGGCAAGGTGCACGACGTGCGAGGAAATAACCGCAAGAACTTCATCTGCGGATTTCACGGCTGGACGTTCAACCTGGATGGCGAGAACACCTACATACTGGATCCGCAGGACTGGGATAACAAGCTTACTCCCGAGATGACCTGCCTCTCCGAGGTGAAGGTGGATACCTGGGCTGGCTACATCTACATCAACATGGATCCCGACTGCGTTTCGCTGAAGGATTGGATGGGACGTGCTGGCGAAATTCTCAGCCACTTCGAGCTCGAGAAGATGCATTACAAGTGGCGCCAGTGGGCCATTTACGATTGCAACTGGAAGACCGCGATCGAGGCTTTCCTCGAACCATATCACGTCGCTGGCACGCACACGCAGCTCCTCGCCTATGGCGACTACTACGCGCTCTCCAAGCAGTACGGTCTCCACTCGGTGTCGAGCTACGATACGCGTGACGAAAAGTTCGCCATGAGCGAAAGCGCTGGCACCACGCGCGCAGGGAAGGGCGACGACCCGCGCGTCTCCACCTATGAGCTCATTCGTGAGAACTACGAGACGGTGAACTACTCCGCCTCAACAGAGACGCTCGTGAAAGCTGCGAGCCGGTTGAAGGACGAACTGCCAGAGACGGCCACCCCGCAAGAGTGCATTGCCCATTGGCTGAAGTCGGCCCGGGCAGATGATGCTGCGCGCGGCGTGATCTGGCCTGACGTTCCTTCTGACATCAAGAAAGAGTCGGGTCTTGCCTGGGGGCTCTTCCCTAATCAGAACATTCTGCACGGAGAGACCTTCGCCCTTTGCTATCGAGTGCGCCCTTATGGTGACGACCCGAACAAGTGCATCTTCGAAAGCTACGCTCTTGAGCGTTTTCCTGAGGGGCAGGAGCCGGAGACCGAGTGGGTCTATGCCGATCCGATTGGCGAAAACTGGGGCTCTGTTCTCGCGCAGGACTTCTCGAACATGGAATTCGTTCAGAAGGGTATGAAGTCGTCCGGTTTCCGGGGGCCACTTCCAAACCCCCACCAGGAACAGAAGGTCATCAACCTGCACCGCAATCTGGCAGATTTCATGGAGGGCCGAGGCGCTCCGAAACTGTTGGATATCGACTGAGGATTGACTGTTTCAGCTGGACCTGCCCTCGGCAGGCCAGCTGATCAGTGCAAAGCCGATCTTGCTTGATCGTTCGCGGCTCGCCCCATGGAGCGAGTGGACGAAGCTGCGCTCGAAAGAGAAAGCGCCAGTGCACCGATCAGCGCAAGTGCAGGTGAAGCGCCCGCACCAGACTTCTCGCTGAGGCCTCCGGCCAGGACGACTGTCGCCAGACTCTCCCCGTCAGAGGCTCGCGATAGCATAAAAGCCGTGCCGCAGCCGACCATCGCCATGGCGGCTGCATCATGTGCTTCCGCCTTGAGCAGGGTCTCCAGCTGAGACGGTCGAAGTAGGCGCGTACCTTCCAGAAACTCCGGCTCCGGTGCAAGCATGAGCAGTTCGTTCATTCTACGCACGCAATGATCCGCCTCGTGCACCTCACCTGCCACACACCACTCCGCAAGCTCGAAAAGGCCATCGAGCCAATCGCCGCGCGCGATGCTTTTCGAAGCCCAATATGCCATCATTGTCTCACTTCTTATCGGGTGCCGACCGCGCAAGTCGCTGAGGTAGGCTCACTTCGCTTCCGAACCGAAAAGTTCCTCCTGCGTAGTTTTCCTAGGTCGACGCGATGCAGACGTTGCACATTCGACGCGCATGCGCGTGCTCTTACACGGGCAGCGACGCGGGGCGCGAGGTGGTCGCCGTCGGGCGCGAGAGCCACATACACTTGGCGACCCGATGGGAGAGAGAGGACACGTCCGAGAGGGGGGTATCGGCCGTGGGATCGAGCTGTCTGGCGCCGCTCACGGGATACGGGCTCTTGGTGTGTGCCCCACGGTGCCTGGATACCTGACCTGCGGCTGACGGAACTGCCAAGTCAAACACCAATCTTCTGGACTCAGAGTCCCCCGGAGGAGGTATGTTCGCCCCACGGCAAAGCTGCTGATGTCTGCAATGGCGGCGGCCATCAGGTTATCGGGAGGGCGTCAAGGCCGGGTGGGACCGCAGGCATCGTCTAACCGGCGTCTATCCAACGGTACCAACACCGCGATTACGCCACAGGTGTGTTCCGGGGAACGACCGAGAGGGCGCCGCTCCGGAATTCCAGGTGTGGTCAGTTTGTCGGTGCGTTGTGTCCAATCACCCCGAGCGAGGCGTTCGCCAGGAAAACGCGTCGTAGTTGAAGGAAGGGCCGTATGGAGCGCGCGCGCTGCCCCTTCTCCAACGGTGCTGCCCCCACCCGCTGTTCGCTGACAGCCACGGGCTCCGGTCGCAAACGGGTAACGAGCACCCGCGCCACACAGCCGATGTGTGCTCCTGATTGATGTCCATCGCGCGAGCCAGCCCGACGAGGACAAGCATGTGCAGACCGCCTGCAACTCGACGGTCGTTGTCAGCCCCTTCTTTGTTAGTCTCTGGCCACTGCGGAGCGGCCAGAGGAGAGGATCATGTTGTTAGGCACCAGAGAGCCCATTGATGAAGACGATGTGCGCCCCCATGCTAACCCTGAAACCAATTCTGCCGCTCCTGCAGGGACGGAGCCAAGACCGTCTTTGGTCGTCTGAGGCGGGCTTCGCGTTCGCCAGCGGCCCGCCGTCTGAAGAGCCGATACTGCAAAGCCGCTAGAAACAAAAAGCCCCGACCGAAAGGCCGGGGCATTCCTGCTTCACAAGGCTTTCGCCAAGGGAAAGTTAGTCGACGATAGCAACCATGTGCGGCAGCTTCGCGATCGCGCCGCGCACTTCGGCCGTGTCCTCGAGCTCGACGACGCGATGCATCTTGCCGAGACCCAAGCCGATGAGAACCTTCTTCTGGCTCTCAGGGCGCCGGATCGGTGACCCGATCTGCTTGATCTTGATCTTCGCCATGTCGTTTACTCCACGATGGCTTCGGCAGCGGCCTCAGCCTCCGCCTCGTTGACGCCACCGCGGCCGAGCAGGTCGGCGACCTTCTTGCCGCGACGCTGGGCAACCGACTTCGGGGAAGTCTGGCTGGTCAGCGCGTCAAAAGTGGCGCGGATCATGTTGTACGGATTCGAAGTGCCGACCGACTTGGTCACCACGTCCGCGACGCCAAGGCTTTCGAAAACGGCACGCATTGGACCGCCAGCGATGATACCTGTACCCGCAGGCGCAGTGCGCACGTTCACGCGACCGGCACCGAAGTGGCCCTTGCCGTCATGATGCAGCGTGCGGCCTTCCTTCAGAGGAACACGGACCATCTTCTTCTTGGCCGAAGCGGTCGCCTTGGTGATCGCTTCTGGCACTTCGCGAGCCTTCGAGTGGCCGAAGCCAACGCGGCCCTTGCCGTCGCCCACGACAACCAGCGCGGCGAAACCGAAGCGCTTGCCGCCCTTTACGGTCTTGGAAACGCGGTTGATGTGGACGAGCTTCTCGATCAGCTCCTCGCCACCGTCATCATCGCCACCACGTCCGCGACGATCATCACGGCGACCACGGCCGCCACGATCACCACCACGATCGCCGCCGCGACCACGTCCACCGCGACCCCCACGACCGCTCTCGCGTGCCTCCACTGCAACCGGTTCACCGGCCTGTGGGTGCTCAGCCGCGATCGGCTGTTCGGTTTTGTTTTCTTCTGCCATGATCAGAACTCCAGCCCGCCTTCACGGGCGGCTTCGGCCAGCGCCTTGACGCGGCCATGGAACAGGAAGCCACCGCGGTCGAACACGACAGCCGTCACGCCAGCTTGCTTGGCAGACTCGGCGAGCTGCTGACCAACGCGGGTTGCAGCCTCCATGTCGGTGCCCTTGCCGCCAAGCGTGTTGGCTGCAGCGATGGTACGGCCCTGCGCGTCGTCGATGATCTGAGCGTAGATGTGACGACCGGTGCGATGCACCGAGAGGCGCGGGCGGCTGCCGGCACGTGCGCGAAGCGTGGTACGGACGCGACGCCGGCGGCGATCGAAGAGGGACAGCTTGGCCATTACTTCTTCTTCCCTTCCTTGCGGAAGATGTACTCGCCGCGGTACTTGATGCCCTTGCCCTTATACGGCTCGGGCTTGCGCCAGCGGCGGATCTCGGCGGCAATCTGCCCGACCTTCTGCTTGTCGGTGCCGGAGATCTCGATCGTGGTGTTGTCTGGCGTCTTGATCTCGATGCCTTCCGGCACGTCGATGTCGACGTCGTGCGAATAGCCGAGCTGAAGCTTGAGCTTCTTGCCCTGCGCCGATGCACGGTAGCCAACGCCGGTGATTTCGAGCGTCTTGGTGAAGCCCGCGGTCACGCCCTCGACCAGGTTCGACACGAGCGTGCGCTGCATGCCCCAGAAAGCGCGAGCTTCCTTGGTGTCGTTCGCCGGCTTGACCAGGATCGAACCATCATCAAGCGTGTAGCTGATCTCGTCGCGCAACGTGAGCGTGAGGGTGCCCTTAGGCCCCTTCACCGAAAGCACGCCGTCCTTGATGTCCGCTGTGACCCCGCTTGGGATCGCGACCGGACGCTTGCCGATGCGGCTCATCAGAACACCTCCGCGAGCACTTCGCCGCCGACGTTCTGGGTACGTGCCTCGGCGTCCGAGAGCACGCCGCGCGGCGTCGACACGATGGTGATACCAAGCCCGTTGCGCACGATCGGAAGTTCCTTGGAACCCGAATAGACGCGGCGGCCCGGCTTGGAAACGCGAGCGATATGCTTGATCGCAGGCTCGCCTTCGAAATACTTCAGCTCGATGCGCAGCTGCGGGTGAGCACCGCTTGCATCGTCGCTAAAGCCGCGGATGTATCCTTCACGCTGCAGCACCTCGAGCACGCGTGCGCGCAGCTTCGAAGCTGGCGAGAGGACCGAGTCCTTCTTCGCCTGCTGGCCGTTACGGATGCGGGTGAGCATATCACCCAGGGGATCGGTCAAAGCCATCTCGAATAATCCTTACCAGCTCGACTTGACCAGGCCGGGGATCATGCCCTTGTTGCCAAGGTTCCTGATCTCAATCCGGTTGATCCCGAACTTGCGGTAGTAGCCGCGGGGGCGGCCGGTCGTGGCGCAGCGATTGCGAACCCGGGTCGGGTTGCCGTTACGCGGGATCTCGGCCAGCTTCAGGCGCGCGATCAGACGCTCGGTCTCGTCGAGAGACTCATCATTGGCCACCGCCTTGAGGCGCTCGTACTTGCCAGCATACTTCTTCACGAGCTTCTTGCGACGCTCATTCTTGTTCACGGAACTCAGTTTCGCCATGGACTTAAGCTCTCTTCCTGCAACCGCTCACGCGGCCTGCTTCTCTTCGGCGGTGTCCGCCGGGAACGGGAATCCGAACAGACGCAGCAGCTCACGCGCCTCGTCATCGGACTTCGCGGTGGTGGTGACGATGATGTCCATGCCACGCACCTTCTCGATCTTGTCGTAGCTGATCTCTGGGAAGATGATCTGCTCCTTCAGGCCCATGGCGTAGTTGCCACGGCCGTCGAACGACTTGGGGTTGAGGCCCCTGAAGTCACGGATACGGGGCATCGCAATGGTGACGAGGCGATCGAGGAACTCGTACATCCGCTCACGGCGCAGAGTGACCTTGCAACCGATCGGCATGCCCTCACGCAGCTTGAACTGCGCGATCGACTTCCGAGCCTTGGTGATGACCGGCTTCTGACCGGCAATCGCTTCCATCTCGGTTGCGGCCGTCTGGACCTTCTTCTTGTCCTGACTCGCCTCACCGACGCCCATGTTGAGCGTGATCTTCTCGATCTTGGGCACTTCCATCCGGTTCTTGTAACCGAACTTTTCGGTCATCGCCTTGACGATCTCGTCGTCATAGCGCTGCCGCAGGCGGGGGGTGTAGTTATCAGCCATCGATGGTCTCCCCGGACTTCACGGCCACGCGGACCTTCTTGCCGTCCTTGGTCTCGAAACGCACACGGGTCGGCTTGCCGTCCTTTGGATCGGCGAGGCTCACCTTGCTGATCGGCATCGGCGCGGGAATGCGATCGATGCCACCCTGAGGGTTGGTCTGGCTCGGCTTGCGGTGACGGGTCATCACGTTGACGCCCTCAACCAAGACCTTGCCGTCCTTCGGCATGACCTGGACAACGGTGCCGGTACGGCCCTTGTCCTTGCCCGAACGAACGACGACGTTGTCGCCCTTCTTGATCTTCGCGGCAGCCATCACAGCACCTCCGGAGCGAGCGAGATGATCTTCATGAAGCCGCGGCCGCGCAGTTCGCGGACGACGGGGCCGAAGATACGAGTGCCGATTGGCTCTTCGTTCTTGTTGATCAGCACGGCGGCGTTCGTGTCGAAGCGGATCACGCTACCATCCGCACGGCGCACGTCCTTGCGGGTGCGAACGATTACGGCGCGGTGCACGTCGCCCTTCTTGACGCGAGCACGGGGCTGCGCCTCCTTGACCGACACCACGATGATGTCGCCGACGCCTGCGGTACGACGCTTAGAGCCACCCAGCACCTTGATGCACTGGACGCGCTTCGCGCCGCTGTTGTCCGCGACGTCGAGATTGGATTGCATCTGGATCATCGATCCGGTTCCTTCTCAACGGCTTGCCGGAACAAGTCCGGCAGTTCCTAAAAATCTCTCGAACCCAGCGAAAGCTGTATGGGCACCGAGGGATCGGCGCCCATACAGGCTTTAGCGGGTGCTGTCCACGTCGAGATTTGCCTCGATCGCAGTGCCCTTGCTCGCCTGAAGGCGATCGAGCACTTTCCACGACTTGGTCTTGGAGATCGGCTTGGTCTCCTCGATGCGAACGCGCTCACCAGTCTGGTACGCGTTCTCTTCGTCATGGGCGTGGTACTTCTTCGAGCGGCGGATGATTTTCCCGTAGAGGGGATGCTTCACCTTACGCTCGACGAGCACGGTCACAGTCTTGTCGGTCTTGTCGGAAACCACGGTCCCGATCAGGATACGCTTGGGCATCGTGTGTCTCCTTACTTCGCCGCTTCAGCGGAGCGCTGCGTTTGCAGCGTCTTGATGCGGGCGATGTCGCGGCGGACTTCCTTGATGCGGGCAGGGCGCTCGAGCTGGCTCGTTGCCGCCTGAAACCGCAGGTTGAACTGCTCGCGCTTGAGATCGGCCAGCTCGGAGTTGAGCTGGTCGTCGGTCTTAGCGCGCAGATCCTCGATCTTTGCCATGTCACTCACCTCCCAGGTGCGAGGTGTCGCCGAGACGGGCAACGACCTTGGTCTTGATCGGCAGCTTCATCGCAGCGCGGCTGAAAGCCTCTGCAGCGAGAGGGCCGGCGACGCCGTCCAGCTCGAACAGAATGCGGCCCGGCTTTACGCGGGCGGCCCAGTATTCCACCGAACCCTTGCCCTTACCCTGACGAACTTCAGCCGGCTTCTTCGAGACCGGCACGTCAGGGAACACGCGGATCCACAGGCGGCCCTGACGCTTGATGTGGCGCGTGATCGCGCGGCGAGCCGCCTCGATCTGGCGCGCGGTGATCCGCTCGGGCTCGAGTGCCTTGAGGCCGTACGAGCCGAAGTTCAGATCGGTGCCGCCCTTGGCGTCACCCTTGATCCGGCCCTTGAAGGCCTTGCGGAACTTGGTCTTTTTTGGTTGCAACATGGTGCTTCTCTAATCCTGAGCGCGGCGCTTAGCGGGCGGGGCGGACGCCGGAGGTCTGAGCCTCCATCATCAACCGGTCCTGCGCCGTCGGGTCATGGCCGAGGATCTCACCCTTGAAGACCCAGACCTTGATGCCGATGATGCCGTAGGCGGTCAGCGCCTCGGCCTCGGCATAGTCGATGTTCGCACGCAACGTGTGCAGCGGAACGCGACCTTCGCGGTACTGCTCGACACGCGCGATTTCCGCGCCGCCCAGACGGCCCGAGCACATCACCTTCACGCCTTCAGCGCCAAGGCGCATCGCGGACTGCATCGCGCGCTTCATGGCACGACGGAATGCGACGCGGCGGATCAGCTGATCGGCGATACCCTGCGCGACGAGCTTGGCATCGATCTCTGGCTTGCGGATCTCGACGATGTTCAGCTTGACTTCGCTGCTGGTCATTGCCGCGAGCTGCTTGCGCAGCTTCTCGATGTCGGCGCCCTTCTTGCCGATGATGACGCCCGGGCGGGCGGCATAGATCGACACGCGGCACAGCTTGGCAGGACGCTCGATCACCACCTTCGAGATCGCCGCCTGCGGCAGGCTCTTGATGATGAACTTGCGGATCTTGAGGTCTTCCTCAAGCAGCTTGCGGTACTCACCGCCCTCGGAAAACCAGCGGCTGTCCCAGGTGCGGTTGATCTGCAGGCGCAGGCCGATCGGATTGGATTTATGACCCATGGCTCAGGCCTCCTCGACTTCGCGAACGACGATCCTCAGGCGCGAAAACGGCTTGAGGATGCGGGTGGACTTGCCGCGACCGCGAGCGTGGAAACGCTTCATGGTGATCGACTTGCCCACGCTAGCCTCGGCCACGACGAGCGCGTCGACGTCCAGGTTGTGGTTGTTCTCTGCGTTGGCGATCGCCGATGCGAGAACCTTGCGCGCGTCCTCGGCCATTGCCTTCTTGGAAAACGCGAGGATGTTCATCGCGTCTTCGGCGCGGCGGCCGCGGATCAGGCCGGCAACGAGATTAAGCTTCTGCGCCGAACCACGGATGGTGGTGTTGACGGCCAGAGCCTCCTTGTCGCCGACGCGACGGGGTGCAGCTTGCTTGCTCATCAGCGCTTGCCCTTCTTGTCGGCCGCGTGACCGGGGAAGCTGCGGGTGGGTGCAAACTCACCGAGCTTGTGACCGACCATGTCTTCGTTAACGGCGACGGGGATGAACTTGTGCCCGTTATAGACCTGGAACGTCAGGCCCACGAACTGCGGAAGGATGGTGGAGCGGCGCGACCAGGTCTTGATCGGACCAGCGCGGCTACCGGCGTCCTGCGCGACCTCAGCCTTCTTGAGAAGGTACAGGTCAACGAAGGGGCCTTTCCAGACGGAACGTGCCATCGTGTCTTACCTCTTCTTCTTGGCGTGGCGCGAACGGATGATCATCTTGTCCGTCTGCTTGTTGTGACGAGTGCGAGCACCCTTGGTTGGCTTGCCCCAAGGCGTGACCGGGTGACGACCACCCGATGTGCGGCCTTCACCACCGCCGTGCGGGTGGTCGACAGGGTTCTTGGCGACACCGCGGGTGAGGGGGCGACGGCCCATCCAACGCTTGCGACCAGCCTTCGCGAGGGTCTGGTTGGCGTTGTCCGGGTTCGACACGGCACCGACCGTGCCCATGCAGTCGCCGCGCAGGTAACGCTGCTCGCCCGAGTTCAGGCGCACGATGACCATACCGCGGTCACGGCCCACGACCTGCACATAGGTGCCGGCCGAACGTGCGATCTGACCACCCTTGCCGGGCTTCATCTCGACGTTGTGGCAGATCGTGCCAACCGGCATCTGCGACAGAAGCATCGCGTTGCCGGGCTTGACGTCTGTCTTCTCGCCCGCGACGACCTGATCGCCGGCAGCGAGGCGCTGCGGAGCCAGGATGTAGGCCAGTTCACCGTCCTCGTACTTCACCAGTGCGATGAAGGCCGTGCGGTTCGGATCGTACTCAAGCCGCTCGACAGTAGCAGGCTGGTCCCACTTGCGACGCTTGAAGTCGATGTAGCGGTACTTCTGCTTGTGACCGCCGGCGATGCCGCGCGACGTTACGTGACCCTTGTTGTTACGGCCACCGGTCTTGTGCTTGCCTTCGGTAAGCGCCTTGACGGGCTTGCCCTTGTGAAGGCTCGACTTGTCGACGAGGACAAGGCCGCGACGCGCGGGGCTCGTCGGGTTATAGTTCTTAAGTGCCATCGGATCAGCCCCGTACGCCTTCGGTGATGTCGATCGACTGGCCCTCGGCCAGCGTGACAATCGCCTTCTTCACGTCGCTGCGACGGTATTCCTTACCGCGCCAGCGCTTGGTCTTGCCCTTGACGACAATCGTGTTGACGCCGGTCACCTTGACGGAAAACAGCGCCTCGACGGCAGCCTTGATCTCGGGCTTGGTCGCCTTGTCCGCCACCTTGAAGACGACCGCGTTGTGCTCGGAGAGCATGGTCGACTTCTCGGTGATGTGGGGCGAGAGGATCACGTCGTAATGACGGATATCCATTTCCTTGGTCTTAGCCATTGAAACGCGCCTCCAGCTTCTCGACCGCGGCGCGCGTCAGCACCAGCGTATCATGCTTCAGGATGTCGTAGACGTTGGCGCCGGCAGCCGGGAGCACGTTCACGCCGACGAGGTTGCCAGCGGCGAGTGCGAAGTTCTCGTTCACGGCATCGCCGTCGATCACGAGAACCTTGCCGTTCCAGCCGGACTTGCCGAACTGAGCCGCCAGAGCCTTGGTCTTCGCTTCGACGCCTTCGAGGCTGTCCACGATTACGAGGCCGTTCTGCGCCTTGGCGGAGAGAGCCATCTTGAGCCCGAGTGCACGAACTTTCTTGTTCAGCGACTGGCCGAACTCGCGGCGACGAGCACCGTGAGCCTTACCACCGCCGATGAAGACGGGGGCCGCACGGTCACCGTGACGAGCCGTACCGCCGCCCTTCTGCCGACCGAACTTCTTGCCGGTGCGGGCAACTTCCGAACGCTCGCGAGTAGCGCGGGCGATGCCGCGGCGATTCTCGAGCTGCCAGGTCACGACACGATGCAGGATGTCAGCGCGCGGCGCGATGCCGAACACGTCGTCCGAAAGCTCGATGTCGCCGGCACCGCTGGAACCGTCGAGATTGAGGACTTGTACCTTCACTTGCTCAGCCCTCCTGACCTTCGGTCGCCTCTGGCGCCGCGGCTTCATCCGCAGGCGTGTTGGCAGCCGAGTCATTGCTGTTGGCGGCCTGCTTCAGGCCGGCGGGGTAGGGCGCTTCGGCGTGGCGAGCGACCTTGACGGCGTCCGAGACAGTCAACCATGCGTTCTTCGAGCCGGGCACCGAACCCTTCACGAAGAGCAGGCCGCGCTCGTCGTCGACGCGAACGATCTCGAGGTTCTGCTGCGTGCGCTGACGATCGCCCATGTGGCCGGCCATCTTCTTGTTCTTGAAGACCTTGCCCGGATCCTGGCGCTGACCGGTCGAACCGTGTGCACGGTGGCTGATCGAAACACCGTGGGTGGCGCGCATACCGCCGAAGCCCCAGCGCTTCATCGCGCCTGCAAAGCCCTTGCCCTGCGTGTGACCAGCAACGTCTACGAGCTGGCCGGGAACGAAGTGCGATGCAGCGATCGTAGCACCGACCTCGAGGACGGCGTCGTCCGCGACGCGGAACTCAGCAACCCGCTGCTTGAACGGAACCTGCGCCTTTGCGAAGTGCTCACGCTGCGGCTTGGCAACGTTCTTCTGCTTGGCTTCACCTGCGCCGAGCTGGACGGCAACGTAGCCATCACGATCGGTGGTGCGGACCGAAATCACCTGATTGTCTTCCAGTGCCAGAACGGTAACCGGCACGTGCCGTCCGTCCTCCTGGAAAAGCCGGGTCATCCCGACTTTCTTGGCGATCACGCCAGTACGCATGACCCTGTCTCCTAAACAGAGGCCTGCCGAGACCATCCCGACAGGCATGTCCAGCCCTGGTTCGATGCGTGCCCCCGTCCGGGCTGGGTGCTCCCTGAAAAGCCCGGTGGGCCTTCGGAAGCGAGACGGGGGACGCATTCCCGACCATTGCCCGAAGGCGCTGGACCGGAGGTATCCCTTATGTCCGCAGCGGGGTTTGGTCGCCGCGGCTCTGTCTCTCGGCGGGTTTTTCTCCCCGCTGGAGCCGAACCGGAAGGTTCGGAAGGAATGTGGCCGTTAGACCAAAACTTGCGCGTCGGAAAGCGGCGATTACGCCAGCTTGATCTCGACGTTGACGCCCGCTGCCAGATCGAGCTTCATCAGCGCGTCGACAGTAGCGGCGTTGGGCTGCACGATGTCGAGAAGACGCTTATAGGTGCGCACCTCGAACTGCTCACGCGACTTCTTGTCGATGTGAGGACCGCGAAGCACAGTGAACTTCTCGATCTTGGTCGGCAGCGGAATGGGACCCCGGATCAGTGCGCCCGTACGGCGGGCGGTATCCGCGATCTCTCCAGTAGCCTGGTCGAGCACGCGGTGGTCGAACGCCTTGAGGCGAATGCGAATGTTCTGAGCTTCCATGTCCCTACCGATGAGAAAGAGCGTTCTAAAAAAAGGCGGTCGCCCCACTCCCCGAATAAGCCCGGAAGAATGGGGCGACCGACTCAAAACCTGTCCCGCAGCGAATCAATCGCTGCGGGAGATGGGCCTATATTACTTCGTGATCTTCGAGACAACCCCCGAACCCACGGTGCGGCCGCCTTCGCGGATAGCGAAGCGGAGGCCGTCGTCCATGGCGATCGGAGCGATCAGCTTGACGGAGATCGTCACGTTGTCGCCGGGCATAACCATCTCGGTGCCCTCGGGGAGGATCACTTCGCCGGTCACGTCCGTGGTGCGGAAGTAGAACTGCGGACGGTAGTTCGCGAAGAACGGGGTGTGACGGCCGCCTTCGTCCTTCGACAGAACGTAAACTTCGGCGTCGAAGTCGGTGTGCGGGGTCACGGTGCCCGGCTTTGCGAGAACCTGACCACGCTCAACGTCTTCGCGCTTGAGGCCACGAACGAGCGCGCCGATGTTGTCGCCGGCTTCGCCCTGGTCGAGCAGCTTGCGGAACATCTCGACGCCGGTGACAACGGTCTTCTGCGTGTCCTTAAGGCCGACGACTTCGACTTCTTCACCAACCTTGACGATACCGGTCTCAACGCGGCCGGTCACAACCGTACCGCGACCCGAGATCGAGAACACGTCCTCGACGGGCATCAGGAAGGGCTTGTCGGTCGGACGGGGCGGCTGCGGGATCGACTCGTCGACGGCCTTCATCAGTGCGAGGATCGATTCCTTGCCGATGTTCTCGTCGCGGCCTTCCAGAGCGGCCAGAGCCGAACCCTTGATGATCGGAATGTCGTCGCCCGGGAAGTCGTACGAGCTGAGCAGTTCGCGAACTTCGAGTTCAACGAGCTCAAGGAGCTCTTCGTCGTCAACCTGATCGACCTTGTTCATGTACACGACCAGAGCGGGAACGCCGACCTGGCGAGCGAGCAGGATGTGCTCGCGAGTCTGCGGCATCGGGCCGTCGGCAGCGTTCACGACCAGGATCGCGCCGTCCATCTGCGCAGCACCGGTGATCATGTTCTTCACGTAGTCGGCGTGGCCCGGGCAGTCGACGTGCGCGTAGTGACGTGCATCGGTCTCGTACTCGACGTGTGCGGTCGAGATGGTGATGCCACGCTCGCGCTCTTCGGGAGCCTTGTCGATGTTGGCGAAGTCAACCGCTTCACCACCGAATGCCTCGGCCATAACCTTGGTGATGGCAGCCGTCAGCGTCGTCTTGCCGTGATCGACGTGGCCGATGGTGCCGATGTTGCAGTGCGGCTTGTTCCGCTCGAATTTTGCCTTCGCCATCTTACAAACCTTCTTTTCGCTTGGATCTGAAACTGCGGGAAATTGAGGCGACGCCCGCGGAATCGAGCGCCGCCCCTAGAATGATCTCGCCCCTTAGGCAAGCTTCTCCTTGACCTCGGCCGCGACATTCGCCGGAACCTCGTCGTAGTGGGAGAAGAACATTGAGTAGTTTGCACGACCCTGAGTGAACGAGCGGAGCTGGTTCACGTAGCCGAACATGTTGGCCAGGGGCACCATTGCCTCGACGACTTGCGCGTTACCGCGGGTGTCGGTGCCCTGGATCTGTCCGCGACGGCTGTTCATGTCGCCGATGACGTCTCCAAGGTACTCCTCGGGGGTGACGACTTCGACCTTCATGATCGGCTCGAGTAGCTTGATGCCCGCCTTCTGAGCGACTTCACGCATACACCCGCGGCCGGCGATTTCGAACGCCAGGGCGGACGAGTCGACGTCGTGGTAAGAACCGTCATAGAGGTTGATTTCGAAGTCGATGATCGGGAAGCCGACCAGCGAGCCCGAGGCAGCCGTCTCGCGCATGCCCTTTTCGATCGCGGGAATATATTCCTTGGGAATATTGCCGCCCTTGATCTCGTCCTTGAAGACGATGCCCGAGCCGCGCTCACCCGGCGTGACCTTCACCTTCACGCGGCCGAACTGGCCGGTACCACCCGACTGCTTCTTGTGGGTGTAGTCCACGTCCACCGGCTTGCCGAGGTATTCGCGGTAAGCCACCTGCGGCGCGCCCACGTTGGCCTCGACCTTGAACTCACGGCGCATGCGGTCGACGATGATGTCGAGGTGAAGCTCGCCCATGCCCTTGATGATCGTCTGGCCCGATTCGTGATCGGTCGAGACGCGGAACGAGGGATCCTCGGCCGAGAGGCGGTTGAGCGCAACGCCCATCTTCTCCTGGTCGGCCTTGGTCTTGGGCTCCACCGAGAGCTCGATGACGGGCTCGGGGAACTCCATACGCTCAAGCACGATCGGCTGACGCTCGGCGCACAGGGTGTCGCCGGTGGTGGTCTCCTTCATGCCGGCCAGGGCAACGATGTCGCCTGCGAAGGCTTCGTCGATGTCCTTGCGGTCATTGGCGTGCATCTCGAGGATACGGCCGACCTTTTCCTTCTTGTCCTTCACCGAGTTCAGGTAGCTGCCCTTGGTGAGCGTGCCCGAATAGATGCGAATGAAGGTGAGCGAGCCGACGAACGGATCGTTCATGACCTTAAAGGCGAGAGCCGAGAACGGCGCGTCGTCCTTGGCAGGACGGCTGTCCTTCTCGTCGCTGTCCATCTTGACGCCCTGAACGTCGGGAATGTCGAGCGGCGAGGGCAGGTAGTCGACCACGGCGTCGAGCAGAGGCTGCACGCCCTTGTTCTTGAACGCCGAGCCGCAAACGACCGGCACGAAGGCGTGGCCGAGCGTGCCCTTGCGGATCAGCTTCTTGAGCGTGTCGACGTCAGGCTCGTTGCCTTCCAGGTACGCTTCCATGGCGTCGTCGTCCTGCTCGACCGCCAGCTCGATGAGCTTGGTGCGGTACTCGGCAGCCTCGTCGGCCAGGTCGGCAGGGATCTCTTCGTAGAAGAACTCGGCGCCGAGCGACTCGTCCTTCCAGATGATCGCACGGTTGTGCACGAGGTCGACCAGGCCCTTGAGGTCGGCTTCCATGCCGATCGGCAGGTACAGCACGGCAGGGGTGGCGCCGAGACGGTCGATGATCGACTGCACGCAGTACTTGAAGTTCGCGCCTGTGCGGTCGAGCTTGTTGATGAAACACATGCGCGGCACGCCGTACTTGTCGGCCTGGCGCCACACGGTCTCAGACTGCGGCTCAACGCCGGCAACGCCGTCGAAGCATGCTACAGCGCCGTCGAGGACGCGCAGCGAACGCTCGACTTCGATGGTGAAGTCGACGTGCCCTGGGGTGTCGATGATGTTGATGCGGTAGTCGCCCCAGAAACAGGTGGTCGCTGCCGAGGTGATGGTGATGCCGCGCTCCTGCTCCTGCTCCATCCAGTCCATGGTGGCGGCGCCGTCGTGGACTTCGCCGATCTTGTAGGACTTGCCGGTGTAGTAGAGGATGCGCTCGGTCGTCGTCGTCTTGCCGGCGTCGATGTGCGCCATGATGCCGATGTTACGGTACATCGAAAGCGGATGGCTGCGTGCCATGGTATCAATCCTTGGGTGTACGGGAGTGGGAGCCGTGCGTGAGATAGGGCTCCAACCCCTTGATTAAAAGTGTGACGCCGCGATGACGAGCCGTGTGCCTTGCGCCGACAGGGGGCGAGGCACACGGCGAACCGACTACCAGCGGTAGTGCGAGAAGGCGCGGTTGGCGTCGGCCATGCGGTGGGTGTCTTCGCGCTTCTTCACCGCGTTGCCACGGTTGTTGGCGGCGTCGAGCAGTTCGCCCGAGAGGCGAGCTGCCATGGTGGTCTCCGGGCGGTTGCGCGCAGCGGTGATCAGCCAGCGGATCGCGAGAGCCTGAGCGCGTTCGGGGCGAACTTCGACAGGAACCTGGTAGGTCGCACCACCGACGCGGCGGCTGCGAACTTCGATCTGCGGCTTTACGTTCTCCAGCGCGGCATGGAACATCTGCACCGGATCGGCCTTGGCACGGGCTTCCATGGTGTCGAGCGCGCCATACACGATGCCTTCGGCGGCGGACTTCTTACCGTCGTACATGAGGTTGTTCATGAACTTCGACAGCACCTGATCTCCGAACTTCGGATCAGGCAGGATTTCCCGCTTTTCGGGACGACGACGACGTGACATTTCTTGAATTCCTTCGGAATACCGCGGTCACATGCATGACCGGCTTGCAGCTTCAGCCTGCTCTCTCAACCAGCTTCCCTGTGCGTTGCGCTTGAAGCGCATCGGGAAACAAGCCGAGGCGAGCTTCGCCAGGGCAGACTTACTTCGGGCGCTTGGCGCCGTACTTCGAGCGGGACTGCTTGCGGTCCTTGACGCCCTGCGTGTCGAGCACGCCGCGCAGGATGTGGTAACGCACACCGGGAAGGTCGCGCACACGGCCGCCGCGGATAAGCACGACAGAGTGCTCCTGAAGGTTGTGGCCCTCGCCGGGGATGTAGGAGATGACCTCGCGCTGGTTGGTGAGGCGCACCTTGGCCACTTTGCGGAGAGCCGAGTTCGGCTTCTTCGGAGTGGTGGTGTAAACGCGAGTGCAGACGCCGCGCTTTTGCGGGTTCTGCTCCATCGCAGGGACCTTCGATTTGGCCTTCTGCGGCTCGCGGCCCTTGCGGACCAGCTGATTGATCGTCGGCATTTCTACTCTTCTTCCTGATGGAGTGCGATGGATCCGTCCCGGGTATGGCCCCGTGTGCGCATGCGCAGAGGGTCCGGGCCGGACCCGTCGCACCCCGGTCCATGGGGCCGGAGGGAAGAGGGAGAAGGGTGACGGTATCACGAAAGGGCGGATCGAATGCGGGCGCCTTAACGCCGCATCGACGGGATCTCGCCATCACGTGAGCCGAAAACACTCCACCCGACGAACCCGCCGGATTACTTTGTCGCATGCGGCAAGGAGCGTTTTCTCCGAGGAGGAGAATGCGTCCAGCGCGCAGCGCCAATGTTCAGCTCTGCAATTGACCCGTGCGAAATGAACCGCTCGGGATGGGCGCCGTTAGACAATTCCATGTGCCAGGTCAAGTGCCGGTCCGGCAGCGGTTCGGCTGCTCCTGCCGGTCTGCCCTTGCTGGGTGCTGCCGAGGGCTGATGTCCCGATGGGGTATAGCTCGAGTCCTGCTGTTGACTCCAGGAGAACTCCTCGCCCCATATGACCAGCGTGGAAGCTCTTCGTAATGCGAGGCACTTTTCGTCGGACGACGGGAACAGGGGGGCGGGTGAGAGCGTCAAGTACGATGGAGTGCGCACGCACTCCCGGCCAACTCGCGCAGTCCTGGCGGTGTGATGCGGCTCGAGACCTGGATCGGGCGCGATAAGATGCCGAGTGAGAGGCTGGAGAGATATGCTGCTGAGCTGATGGCGCTGGCAGAACAGATGCGGCAGGAAGGCGATGAGCCGTCGTGCTTCTCGGGCCTTCCCGTTTCGGGCTCATCTCTGTCCAGGGAAGGGCAGCGTGGGGTGAACACGGGCTCCTCGCAGAGTGGGGTTCATAGGGATAATCCGTCGGGGCAATCGGCCGATCGTGCGCGCGTACTCTCACGCTGGTTCGAGATAGCAACGCGGCTTTATCGTTTTCGTCGGCGGCGCGATCGTGTCTTCGGTGCGATCTTCGGGGAGCCTGCCTGGGATATCCTGCTGGACCTATTCATTATGGAGGCGAGGGGGAAGCGCGTGCCGGTCAGCAGTGCCTGCATCGCATCGGGCGCATCGCATTCCACTGCGCTGCGACAGATCGACGAACTTGTCCGCCATAAGCTCGTCTGCCGCGAGCGCGACGAAAGCGACAAGCGGCGAACATATCTCAGGCTCAGCGACGAGGGCCTGACGAAAATGGCGACCGCCCTCGAGCAACTGGCTGACGAGGGCGAAGTCGAGGTTTCAGAGGAGCTGAATCGAGCGCGGGCTAGTGGCTGATCTTGGCCTGAACGCTCATTCGAATGGCGGTCAGCGCCGACTTCGTATCCATCTTGCGGAGCATGTTGGCGCGATGGATTTCTACCGTGCGCGGGCTGATCGCCAGTGAAGTGGCGATCTCGCGGTTGGTTAAGCCCGATTGCAGATGCTCCAGCACCTCGGCCTCGCGCTTGGTCAGCGTCTTGAGCTTCTGGCGTGCATCCGCGGCACCGTACCGCAACTCGACCAGAGCCCTGAGTTGTTCGGCGCAGCTGTCAAGGAGCCTCTCGATATCGTGCCTATCGAATGGCATGGGCAGATAGCCCACCAGACCCTGCAAGATAAGCTGGGAGCATGTGAGTGAGTCCAGCTCCCGGCCATAGCCGAGGATGGGCGCCCAGTAGTCGCGCAATTGCATATCTCTCAAGAGTTCGGCGATCTCCGTGCCTTCGTCATGCACGAGGATGAGACTTTCCGTATTTCCCTGAAGGCGGAACTCTGTAACGCTTTCGAACGGTTCTACATGAAAGCAGATGCCTTCCAGCGCCTTGATGCGCTCGGCGCGGCGACGGAAATCCGTGTCGATCAACGAAATGGTCGTATAGCGTTGCATGGGCTGCAACGTACGTGTTTCCCCTTGGTTCGGGAAGCCTAAGAAATGTTCATAATGAACTTTTGCTTAACTGCTCTTTGACATGACAAATATCAAAATTTGGCCAAGCTTGGGGCGCTTGGTTGAGGAAGCGCGGCAGGATCTTCACGCAAGCGATGGCTGAGATGGGCCTCTACTCTGCTCATTGGTTCTGCGGCTATAGCAAGGCTTGCCAGCACAGCTTCGATTGCCGATGGTGTCCCGGCAAAGAGAGGAGGCCTTATTTATGGTCAAGATGCGGATGATTGCACTCACCACTCCCAAGCCAGGCCGGGAGCAGGAATTCCACGACTGGTACAATAACGTTCATTTGCCTGAGCTGGTCAACACCTTCGGTTTTCAGGAAGCGAGCCGTTGGGAGTTGGTGGCCAAGCTGATGGGCTCTGATACGAACCCATACCTGGCGATCTATGAGTTTGAGGCCGAAGAGCCGATGGCCTTCCTCGGTCAGATGGGCGAGGCCGCACAGAGCGGGAAGCTGACGCAGTCCGACGCGCAGGACTTCGGGACGTGCTACACAGCGGTGTTCCAAGCTCTTGGCGAGCCCGTCAGGCCCTCCTGAGTAGTCGCTGCTCGGTGGTGCGATATCAGTTCCAGCCCGGAATGTTGTCATAGAACCAACTGACGATCGGTGCGTTATGGGCCCATGTCCATGCTCACTGATCGTCAGGCCGCCAGTGCCGTCCTCCGCCTGGGACGGCGCACGAAATTGCAAGCACGCGCCGATGTGAGCGCAGTTGGTTTGCTCAGCATCACAGCACTGGTCTGCGGCATCCTGCTTTCAACGACCGTTCTGGTCACGGCGGCCATCAGGGAAAGCCGGCGGTAGTAACGCGACAGCCTCGCGCGAGCCATGAAGGCGCGCCCTGAGCGTTTCCACTTTGAGCGGAAACGCTCCGGATCACCCATCACTACTTTGTCCAAGCCGCTGACTGAGCGGGCAACTTGGAAAAGCTCTAACGCCCGATGAATTTCGGCGCGCGCTTCTCTCTAAGAGCCATGACGCCTTCCAGGTGGTCTGCGCTTCGGACGCTTACCGACTCGTAGGCAATGCCTGCGTCGATCAGTGCCGTGGTCAGGCGTTTGAGTTCCAGGTTCATCAGTACTTTGGTGGCGCGGATGGCAACCGTGGCGCCATTCAGCAGCTTGTCACAGAACGCGTCCACGCGCGCGTCCAGTTCTTCGAGCGGAACGCAGTGGTTGACCAAACCAATCTCGGCAGCCTTGCTGGCGGTGAGAAGTTCGCCGCTCAGCAGATATTCCTTCGCACGGGTAAGGCCAATGCGCTGTGCCCAGATAATGGCTCCGCCATCGCCAGCCACCAAGCCAAGCCCCACATGCGGGTCTCCGATCTTGGCGTTTTCGGCTGCGAAGATCACGTCGCATAGCAGCGCAAGGGTGGCTCCCAGCCCCACTGCATGACCGTTGAGCCGGCAGATCACCGGCTTGTCGATGTCCAGCAAGGTGGTGACCAGCCGCTTGGCCATGCGGGCTTCATGGTCGAACAGGTGCGGATTGCGCGCGTTCTTCTCGATGTGGTCGAGGTCGCCTCCCGCGGAGAAGGCGCGTCCGGCGCCGGTGAGCACGATCACGTCGGATCCGCTGTCACCTTGTGCGAACCATAATGCCTGCGGAAGCTCGTCATGAAGCTCCAGGTTAACCGCGTTCATCGCTTCGGGGCGGTTAAGGGTGATGCGCAGGAGCCTTCCTTCGCGGGCCATGGCGATCGAGCCGAAGCTGGGAAGCGGCGGTGCGGTGTCGGTCATGGCGTGATCTCCCTCATTGGTGGCGCAGTCATAGTCATCGATTTGCGATCGGCTACAGCAATCTTTGCGTCGCTGCATCGCCCGAGCGGTCCCGCACGCCATTGCACGAAGCGCGCGGTCGTGCTGAACAAGCGCGCAGCAAGCACGTAGCGACGGGCGGGAGAGCAAGAGATGGCGCAATTCGACGAGACGTTTGACTGGGTGATTGTTGGCAGTGGTGCCGGCTCGATGAGCTCCGCATTGCTGATGAAGCAGGCTAACAAGTCCGTAGTCATCCTCGAAAAGGCGGAATGGGTCGGCGGAACCACCTGCAAGTCGGGAGGAGTCATGTGGATCCCGGCCAACCGCTTCATGGAACCTGGCGAGGATACGGTCGAGAAGGGCGTCGAGTACCTGAACGCCGTGGTCGAAGATGCGCCTGACGCGCCCGGCACCAATCCGGAGCGGCGGCGTACCTACGTGGTCGAGGCACGCAAGATGCTGGACTTTATCGTGGGGCAGGGCGTCGAGCTCGAGCGTGGATCCACGTTCTGGCCGGACTACTACGATGAACTGCCGGGCGGCGTCAAAACCAGCCGTACCGTGACCGCGCTGCCGTTCGACACGAATGAACTCGGCAAAGAATGGGCGCCCAAGCTGCGGAAGGGCTTTCTGGAAGTGCCGGCCAAGCTGGATGAGGGCATGCAGCTTCCGTATATGAAGCATTCCTGGGAGATCAAAAAGATCTTCCTGAAAATCGCAGGCCGCTTCGTTCTCGGCAAGCTGACAGGGAAGCACTGGGTCACCGCCGGGGCGGCGTTGCAGGGACGGATGCTGAAGGCGGTGCTGGAAAAGCGCGCCGCGGACATTCGGGTCAACTCACCCGTTAACGAAGTCATTCTCGAGGGCGGTCGGGCCGTTGGCGTGGTTACCGTGAAAGACGGAAAGCCCTGGCGGATCGGTGCGAACCTCGGGGTACTGATCAATGCCGGTGGTTTCTCGCAGAACCAGGCCATGCGGGACAAGTACATGCCCGGCACTCGCAAGGAGTGGTCCAACGGGATTGAAACCGACACTGGCGATCTGCACGTTGAGCTTGAGCGCAAGGGTGCGGCACTCGGGCAGATGGATCAGATGGTCGGCTTTCAGATGAGCGAGGCTCCTGGCTGGGACACCGATTACGTCAAGCCGGGTACCCAGAGCACCACTGGGAAGCCGCACGCGATCCAGGTCGATCAGTCGGGAGTGCGCTACATGAACGAGGGCGGCTCCTATGAGGAGTTCTGCGAGAACATGCTGATCCGGGACAAGACGGTGCCAGCGATCCCGAGTTGGGCCATCATGGACCAGCAGTACATGGACAAATACGCCGTGGCCGGAAAAGGCATGGCGAAGAAGAACATGGCCAAGTGGCTGGAGTCCGGATGGATGCGCAAGGCGGACAGCGTGGAAGCGCTTGCGGACGCGATCAAGGTTCCTTCAGCCGCTCTGAAAGGGACGGTCGATCGCTGGAACGGCTTTGTCCGCAACGGCAAGGATGAGGACTTCCATCGCGGCGAGCGTGCCTATGATAACTGGCTCGGAGACCCGTTCTTCAAGGAAGGGCCGAACGCCTGCATGGGTACGATCGAGAAGGGGCCATTTTACGCGATCCCGGTCGTGCCGGGCGACGTCGGAACCTACGGCGGTGTCGTGTGCGACAGTCAGTCGCGCGTGTTGAAGGCCGATGGTACGCCGTTTGAGGGGCTCTATGCATGCGGCGTTTCCACCGCATCGCCAATGGGCAAGGTCTACCCGGGCGCGGGCGCCAGTGTGGGGCCGTCGATGACCTTCGGCTGGATCGCCGCCAAGCACGCTGCCGGCCTCGGCAACCAGGTTTGATGAACCCGGAGGAGCTGGAGGCGGCCGGCTGGTCGCCTCTGGGTACGCGCGCTTTCTCTGCAGCCATCGGTCAGGTGTGGATGCGTGGCGAACCAGGCGCGCGCGAAGTGTGCCTGCCATGTGGAACGGCCATCGCTAACGACCACATGGGCATGGTCCATGGCGGCGCACTGATGACGTTCGCCGACATCGCGCTCGGCGTGGTGACCGTTGATGCGATCGGCGGCCCGTGGTGCTCTACCGCCCAACTCCAGTACCACTTCGCGTTGGGCGTGAAAGTCGGTAGCTTGTTGCTTTGCTCGCCCGAACTCGTGCGGCAAACGCGCCGCATGGTATTTACGCGTGGCTTGTTCCGCGTGGGGGAGGAGACAGTCGGATCCGCCGACGCCATCTACAACGTCTTCGAACCTAAACCCTGACCCTCGTGTCCGCAGTTGTGACGTATCGAAGGTTCGGGATGTCCGCCGGAGGGGAGATAAGGGAGGTGAAACGGTTGCCTTGGAGAAGCTTGCGGAAAGCTTGGCGAACTGCCCGGCGCGAGTATTCTCGAAACTGAAGCTCCCCACAGCCAGTCTTAGCTAACGGTCTCCTGTGCGACGCAAGCACACCCAGCTTTTATGCTGAGGTCGATCCGGCGGTTCGGTGGGGCAACGAGAGTTCGAGGGCACCTCTGCGAGCGCACCGCACCGTCGGTGAGTGGTCAAACTGATGCGCGAGTTGCGCACGTTGTCTGCTGGGCAGGAACCATCTGCGTCGATGCGGCTATCCGCTCTTGGTGGCCGAGTTGAGGTTGGTCTGGCCCTCCACGTTGTCTTCGCCCAGCTGCCCGGTGCCATGATACGCTGCATCGCTCTGGCCGCCGTGGAAGTCCTTGTCTTTCGTGGGCTTGTCCTGCCCCTGATGAGGGTTGGGATAGGCGCCACCATGGCTTTCACTTTCGCTGCGGCCATGCGTCACCGGAGTGCCTACTCCGTCGTTCCGTCCTTTTGGCCGACCGGCGCCGCTAGCCTGCAGCGGGAACTTGCCGTCGTTGTCGCTCATGGAGATGCTCCTGTCCGAGATCGGCTTGATCATTCTCTGCATCAACACACGTGGGCAAGGAAACGTTCCGTTGATGTTGCCGCTCACACCTCGAGGAGCGCGTAAGGACGGCCGAATTGTGCCGAGACGACGAACTGCGCGCAGTTGTACACGGGCACGCCGCGCATGGTTCGTCCACCATACGTACCGCGATGCGCATGGCCGTGGACGACGAGCTTGACGTTGTCGAAGCGGTCCACGGCGTCCGCCAAGCGGGAGGAGCCAAGGAACGGAAAGATCTCGGCCGGTTCGCCTTGGACGGTGTCTGATACAGGAGCGTAGTGCAGCACGGCGACCGTGCGCTCTGTGCGGAGTGAGCGAAGGGCGTTTTCCAGCTTGCGGGCTTCGTTCAGCGCCTCGTCGACAAAGGTCTTGATCGCGCTTTCGCCAAAGGCACCAAGTTCGCCGCGACCGAACCCGCCGACAAAGCCTTTGACGCCAGCGAAGCCCACATCTTTGATCACCACCGCCTGCTCATCGAGAACCTGCGCGCCCGCTTGCTGAAGGATGTGGGACACGTGTTCGGGTTGGCCGCACTCATAGTCATGATTGCCGAGCACGGCGACGACGGGAATGGAGCAAGAGACCAGGTCCTCGGCAAGGCGCTCCGCCTCTGTCGTTTTGCCAAAATTGGTCAGATCACCGCAGAGGGCAAGGACATCGGCATTGTCCGAGATTTCCTTGAAGAGCTCACGATATCTCTGAGAATCATGTTCTGTGACGTGAAGGTCGCCGATGGCTGCCAGGCGCAGGCGGCTAGGTGTGTCGCTCATGCTTCTCGTCCAGTCCCTTTCCAACCAAGTCTGCGAAACCCCACTCACTGATATCGACAAGGTAATCGCGCGGAGAAAACAGCCGACCGCGACAGACCGGAACAGCTGCCGGCGGCAGTTCCGCTTGAGCCTGAATGCGCTCGATCAGTACGTCGAAGAGCCAGCGGGGGATGAGGTCCCGCTCGGTGGGGTATATGAAGCGAAAGTTCAGTATGTGGAGGAGAAGAACCTCCCAATAGAGTTCCATCAGAGAGAGGAGCCGCTGCCAGTCGATCTGTGCGTGCTGCCTCAGAATGGTGTGAGCCACGTCCGCGCCGTCATAGCGGTAGCGATCCTGTATGAACGCTTTGGAGACGATGAACTCTGTAGGGGGCGTGAGGCGCACCTGTGAGCCGTAGATCTCGGCGGTGAAGACCTCCGTGAACCAGGCATCGGTGATCGGTACCGATGCAGAAGACATGTTGAAGATGACGTCGAAGAAGTGGTCACCAGACCACACTTTCGCGATCCAGCGATCATCCTCCACGGAGACGCGATAGCCTTCAGCCTTGAACTTCGCGAGCAATCTCGGCGCGTCGCCTGGCTTGCAGAAGACGTCTATGTCCTTGGTTGGCCGCACCACTCCGGTATGGCACGTCAGCGCGTAAGTGCCTGATAGGAGATAGGGAATATCCCAGGTGTTAAGTAGCTTGAGGCTGTCTGAATAGAAACCGACCGCGTCGGGTGGTGGTTCGAAACTGGCCGCTTCGGCCTCAGGGCATTGATTGAGCATGAAGTTTGCCGAACCGATCGCAGTTGACTGTGATCAACCCGAGGGCGTCTGCTTGGTTCCCTCAAGCGGCTATGAGCTGGCGACGCTGGCTTGGACAATACATCGAGCTGTCGCCCCCCGCAGAGGAGTGGCTTCATCCCGCCAGCGCGTTTTCACCTTTAGCGGAAGGTTGCAGTCGCACGCGCCGTTTGTCACACGCCTAGCGTGCACTGCTTCACGCGTTAGGATGACCGCCGACCAGCGGGCCGGCGTTCACAGATGACACCCCTGTGCGCCCGCTAGGAAATGCAGTGGAAAATGGAGCTTCTTAATTCGCTGAAAAGTTGGTCGGGGAGACAGGATTCGAACTGGCAAAGTGTGTTGACACAGAAACCCTGCGGATTCGCGGTTTTCTGCGGGCTTCGAGGGGCAATCTGTCACGCTAACTGTCAATAATCACTGTCAATACAGATGCGAATGAGCTATGTAGGAGGGCATGAAAAGCTCTCGCCAACGTAAGTCCGATTACCTCTGGCATCGTCCGAACACCGACGCGATTTGGTTTAGCCGCGCGGTCCCAAAGCGCCTCTGGGCCAGCGAGGGGAAACGGGTCATTCAGAAGAGCTTGGGGACGACTGACCGACGAGAGGCGCAAGCCCTGGCACGCCGGCTGGCAAGTGAGTTGGATCAGCGGTGGGGCCTCTTGCCGGGGACGGGAACGCAACTGGCGCAGGCCCGTGCGCCGCTCGATCACGAGCTAGACGAAGCTGCAGTGGTGCTAGGCTATGAGCTTCCCCTTACCGATGCCGACGCTGGACGCCGTACGCTCGCCGGCAAGGGCCGGCACATGTACCAAGCTCACGTCAACTACGTGCGCAGCGACCTTGAAGAGCAGATCCGTGCGACTGCTACCGGCGATGATGCACTTGTGCGGGATCTCGCAGCCGAAGCCATGGCGGCGTTTGGAGTGGAGCTGGATCGCACCAGCGACAGCTACCGCGAGTTGGTCGATAGGTTGAATGGGGCACGCTTGGCGAACCTCAAGGCGCAGCATGCGCGGAACATGGGCGAACTTGATGTCGTGGTCGCGAGCCCGGTTGTTGAGCGTGTCCGCCAGCGCGAGCGCGACAAGGCAAAGCCGGGTGAGACCTTGCTAGAGCTGTTCGATAAGTACGCTGACCATCGCCTTGCCGAGGATGGAAAGCGCAGCGACACGCTCGCTCAGGATCGTAAAATAATCGAGCAGTTCGCCGGGTTCGTTGGGCCGGACCGGTCCATTCAGTCGATCAAGCCAGAGCATGTTCGCGAGTACCGCGACGTACTGCGTCAGCTTCCGCCAAAGTGGAGCGAGCGCACCGACATGCGCGAGCTGAGCATGCGAGAGGCGGCGGCGAAGGCCCGCGCCCACGACTTACCTTGTCTCGCGCTCACAACCATCAACAAGCACCTTTCGACGATTTCGCCGCTGTTCGCCTGGCTGATCGAAGAGCGGTGGGACGTGGCGAACCCGTGCACCGGCTTGCACTTCAAGCGCGTGAAGGGAAAGAACCCGCGCCCGCCATTCGGCACGGCTCGCCTGAACGCGGTTCTCGCGTCACCGCTGTTCACCGGCTTTCAGGCAGACGGGAAGGAGCATCGCCCTGGCAACATGCGGGCAAATGACTGGCGTTACTGGATACCGATGCTGTGCCTCTTCACCGGCATGAGGGTGGGGGAGGCGGCGCAGCTTCGCACCGAAGACGTGACGCAGCACGATAGCGGCGTTTGGGTGATCGACATTCATCACAAGCCGGAGAAGGGGCAGACTACGAAGGCAGGCCAGTCACGGGCGACTGTGGCGCATAGCAAGCTGGTAGAGTTGGGCTTCGTCGAGTTCGTTGAGGGCAGGCGAAGCGCCGGCGGTGATAGTCGGCTGTTCCCCGAACTGGTGGCGAATGAGCGTGATCAGATCGGGGCGAAGCCGTCCGAGTTCTGGCGCGACTATCTGACCCGTATCAAGATCAAAGCTGGCCGCGATGGCTTGGGAGCGCATAGTTTCCGGCATGAGTTGGCAGACAGGTTGCGCGATGAAGTCGGGCTAGTTGACGATCAGGTGGCGGTTGCGCTCGGCCATGATCAGAAGAGCACCACGGCAGGCTATGGGACGGTTCGGCAAGGTACGGTCAAGTTCCTGGCGCCAGCGATGGAACAGGTGCGCTTCGATGGCGTCGATTTCTCGCATTTGACCGCATGAAGCCAGAAAAGCGAATAGGCTCTATTTTGCCTGTAAACGCCCCTTAGGGAGCGATGAGGGAAATATGGCCCTCCAGTTCAGCCGGACCCCATCGCCGCGTTCTGAGGTGGGTTTCTGCCCAAAATAGACGCATCTCTACGCGGAACCTTATCCGTTTAGAGGATCTTGCGAGGTTTTCACCTCCGAGGGTTCCGGTTTGTCGTCGATCACCAGGAAAACGAAAAGGGCACTCCGAGGGGTCCTGTGAACTCCGCGGTGTGTGGTTGAATTTACTAACCTAGCTTACTTTGACAAAAAGGCAGCGCAGCTGCCAGCTATCCTGAGCGAAGCGAAGGATAGAAGAATCAGATTCTGAATCTAGGTTAGATATATTATATATATAATTCTTATTCGCGTGCGTGCGCATAATGCGCGCAGGTGACGCGGGCGCGCTACGCGCGCTAGGGGGTGATGACTTTTCTCGAAACCTCACGGCGTTGACCCTGGAAGGGCGCGGGGACGGATCATGCGGCGGCGTTCCGACCAACTTAGCTGTTCCCTTCCCGTTCCAAATGAGCTATACTCGGCGTCGTTCATGGTCGATCCCATGACGCCCGCTTGAGGATCGGGTTACATCCACAAGTTTCCCGGAGTTCTAAAACTTCGGCGTCTGCGGCGATCACGATAGCGCGCGCTCGATGAAGACACGTTGAAGGGCTCAGTGCGGCCCGCCCGAGAAATGGGCACCTCAAGCCGAGGCTAAGGCGATCCCGCGACTACGCGGTCTGATCACAACCTTCCCGCTGGTGTCCTGTGTCCCGTTCGTCGTCCACTGCCAACCTTGCTGCGTCGATTGCCTCCTGGCGAAACGGCAGCGCTGGGTTCTTCAAGTTCCTCGCGGAGGTCGAGCCGCGCGTGCGGTCGAGCACAGGCGGCTTTGTGCCGTTCGCTCCTGGCCCGCGTGAACAGGCCGAGATCGAGAAGGCACTGGACGGCAAAGACGTGTCCGTCGCGGTGTTCTGCTGGCCTCGCCGGCATGGCAAGAGCGTCACGTCCGCCATGATCATCGTTTGGCGGTTCCTGACCCGGCAGACAGAAACAGTTGCGGTGGTCGCGAACTCCGAGAAGCAGGTGGTTGATACCGCCTTTCGTTCGATCCGAGAGGCGTTCGAGCAAACCCCGTTGCTTAAGCGGCTTGTGAAGGCTGGCACCATCAACGTGCTCGGTGATCGCATCGACTTTCCTACCGCTGGCTCCACCATCCAAGCTTTCAGCGCCAACCCCGCCGCCCTCTGGGGTAAGAAGCTGTCGTGCGCCCAAGTCTCCGAGCTGCATGCCGCGCCAAAGGGCGATGAAGTGTTTGCGGCGCTGGCGGGCTCGCTACTCGACACGGCGGGTTCGCTGATGCTGATCGACAGCACCGTCTCTCCCAGATCGAACAAGCTGTACGAACTCTATCAGGCGGCGAACCACGCGAGCGACCCTGATATGTCCATCGCGTTCAGCCATATTTCCTACGCTGATCTAGAGGACGCCTGCCGCAACGCGCCGCCCTGGATTAGCGAAAGCAAGCTGCGCTCGCTCTCGCGCCAGATGCTGCCGCATGAGTTCGCGCTATACCACTTGAACCGGTGGGGCGACGCAACCAGCGCCTTGTTCCCGGCGGACGTGCTGGCGGCTTGTACCCATGAATACCCGCTAGACGTGAAGGCGCTTGCTGCGGGCTCTGCCTACATCGTCGGCGCCGGCCTGGATCGCGCGTTCGGCGGTTCCAAGCATGGCGACCGCACGGTGGCGGCATGTGTCGTCAAGATTGTGCTGGACGAAAACGAGCATGTGTTCGTGTTGAATGCCGACAGCGTGTTCATGTCGCGGCTTGGCGGCATTAAGAGCCGCCTGAGTGGATATCATCGTGACTTCGGCATGAGCCGCACCACGCTCGAGTCCTACAACGCGCAAGACGTTGCCGATTGGGCCGCAACACAGTCGTTCAGCTCCGGCGTTGAGGTGGTGCATCCCTCGCGTAGGACGAAGTACCAGGCGTTCATGGGGCTCTACCAAGCCGCCGCTGAACAGCGCCTCCACATCCATCCTGCCTTCAAGGATCTACTTGCCGAACTGGCGGTGTTCGAGGTGCACGCGGACGGCAAGGCCACTGATGGTGAAGCTGCCGTGCCCAAGTTCACGCACCCGCGCGGCGCTCATGATGACTACGTGCATGCGCTGGCTTGGGCAGTGCACTCGCTACGGCATGTGACCCTCAACCCGTACGAGATCGAAGGTATCCACTGTAACGGGCGAGGGCCGGCGGTGGCCGCCTGCGTGCTGAACGGTGGGCCCCACGTTCCGATGTGCGCGCGTGAGTGCCGATCAATGCGCGAAGCCTCGCGGCTGTACGACGCCTACCAAGCACGCGGGCCGGTGCAGCCGGTCGACTTCGAAGTTTTTGCTACGGAAAAAATGAAGAATGTTGGCGCACACACGGTGCCACGATGATAAAGTTCGTGACTAAGCAGGTAATCTGCGTTATACTACTAACACTTTCCTATACTTGCAATTGGTAGTCTCTGTGTTCTTCGCGTCTGATACTGTCCGAATAGCAAATTCGTCGCGCGATCGCAAGGATGATTGCGCACGTCGTCTTCGCTATTACTGGGACCGGCAGACCGAAGAGCTAATGCGGCTTATCGCGCGTCGCTGGTCGCGGCCCGAACAGTTCCGCCTTTTCAGCATCAATGTCGTGCGGGCGATCACAAACCGCCGCGCCAACACATATCGCATCCAGCCCCGCCGCGTGTTCTCCGGCGTGGATCAAGCCGCAATGGACGCGCTCTATCGCGACATGAACGCCGATGCCGTGTTCAAGAAGGCATCGCGCTATGTGAAGCTGTGCAAGACGGCCATGCTGCAAGTCGGCTTTCACGAGGCGACCGACACGCCGACGCTCAACGTCATCACCCCCAACGTGCTGGACGTGCTTTATAGCGACCCGGAGCACCCGGAGCGGGTTATCGTTACCCACGGTGCGACCCGCGCAGAAGACGTGACCTATTCAGACTGGACGGCCAACGGCTTCCGCCACCTGAACTATCGCGGCGCGCCCCGCCGCATCGACGGGAACCCTGGCAACACGAATCCGTACGGCGTTCTGCCTTTCGTGCCGCTGTTTGACCGGCTCCCCGATGACCAGTTCTTTCTTCCTGGCGGCGATGACCTGATCGAAGCGCAGGACGCTTTAAACGTCGCCCTGGCCAACCTGTGGCGATCTGTTGAGACCCAAGCCCACGGCCAAGCATGGGCGACGGGCATTAGCGCCAACGAAGTTCTGCAGTTCGGACCCGACCGCGCCATTGCGCTTCCCCACGGCGCACAGTTCGGCTTCGCCAGCCCCAACTCTCCGATTGCATCGATCCTTTCGGCAATCGAGTTCGTGCTGCGCCAGACCGCTGCAACACACGGCGTTGGCTCTGACGTGTTCGATCTTTCGAAGGTGGCGGAGTCTGGCAGCGCCAAGCACGCCGGTCGCATTGAGCTTCGTGAAGAACGCCTGGACGACGCCGCACAATGGCGGATTGCAGAAGCCCGTTTGTTCGCGGTGCTCAAGGCAGTGGTCAACACGCACCGCCCTGGCACGATCCCCGATGACGCGACCCTGGCCGTGGATTTTGCCGAACTTCAAGACAGCCTCACCGAAGCCGAGCAACTCGCCAACACGCGTGAGAAAATCGAGCTTGGCCTGTGGTCGCAAGCCGACGCGCTGATGGCCCTCAACCCTGACGGCTTCCCCGACCGCGCCGCCGCAATGCGCGAACTTCTCTCCCGACGCGACGAGTCCGCCTCGCTCGCGCTGCCCCTGTAGGAACCGACATGGAAGACGAAACCCCGACCCCCGATCCCGCCGCCGCTGAACTCGCAACCTTGAAGGCGCAGCTCGCAGAGACCGCCAGCACGGTGCTTGCCGGCGTGCCCGAGCACCTGCGGGGCTTGATCCCTGAAAGCCTTTCCCCGGCTGATCAGCTCGCTTGGTTCCACAATGCCAAAGCTACCGGCGTTTTCGACGCCAAGCCCGCTGTGCCTGCGACTGACACTGGCAAGCCGGCGATCACCCCCAACGAACCCAATCCCGCATCCCTGCCGGTCTACGCCCGCATGGCCGCTGGCTACCGCAAGTAACAGAATAAGAGAGGATACCTGTAAGTGCTTACGATCAACGAATGGGCAAAGCTGAATCCCGACCCGCTCACCTCCGGCGTTGTCGAGATTTTTGCTCGCGAGAACCCGGTGCTTGCCACGCTGCCCTTCATCAACATTGCTGGCAACGCCTATACCTACAACCGCGAACAGACACTTCCTGGCGTGGCTTTCCGTGGCTTCAATGAAGGCTACGTGGAGTCGACCGGCGTTATCAACCCGCTGACCGAGACGCTGACGATCCTCGGCGGCGACTCCGACTTTGATGTTGCCCAGATCGCAATGCAGACGGGCGACAATGACACGCGCGCCATTCACGATGGACTCGCGGCCAAAGCCGCGACCCTGACGTGGCTGCGCACGTTCTTCGACGGCAACACCGCTACCAACCCCAAAGAGTTAGATGGCCTGAACCGCCGTCTCGCTGGCGAGCAGGTGCTGACTGCCGGCGCGAACGGCAACGTGCTCACGCTCGAAATGCTCGACGAGCTGGTGGACGCTGTGCGCGGCACCCCGTCGCTGTTGCTCATGAACAAGACCATCCGCCGGAAAGCCCGCCAGCTCGCCCGTTCCGTTAATGCTCTGACGATCAGCACCGATCAGTTGGGCCGCGAGCTGGACGGGTACGCTGGCGTGCCGTTCGGGCTCATCGAAGAAGACGAGACCGGAGCGGACATTCTGGCGTTCGACGAGACTCAGGGCACCGCGAACAACACGTCCAGCATCTATGCTGTCCGGTTCGGCGCCGACACCATGCACGGCATTCAGACGAAGCCCATTGAAGCGCGTGACCTTGGTGAAGTCGATGACAAGCCGGCGCTGCGCACCCGTACCGAGTGGTACTCGGGTTTCGTGATCAAGCATCCGAAGTCCGCTGCCCGCCTCAAGGGCGTGAAGGCCGCATAAGTTTCCCCCGGCGGGCAAGTGAAGCGTCCCACACTATCCGATGCGCTGGAAAGGGTGCCCGCCGCGCACATCGGAGTGGGAAGGGGCCGGAGCTTGCTCCGGTGCAGGATTATTCGGCGAGTGCCTGCGCAACAAAACCCCGAAAGCCAGCGGCATCAAACTCCGAGGTGCGTGGCTGGCAGATCCACTTCCAAGGTGCCCGATGCTTGCTGACCTTCTGCCCCTCATGACTGACACAGTGCGCCAGCAACATGCTGGCAAGCGCGACGTGTTCGGAAAGCTCCAGAGCAGCACGACAACCGAACACCGCGCCCGCGTCGTCTACAGCCCCGGCAGAGTGCTCGGGCCGGCTTCGCGTGAAGACATGCCCAACGCCACCGCAACCGTGTGGCTGATCGATCACCCGCACGCCGTCACCATCGGCAGCACTTTCGAGGTGCCCCAAGGCGAAGCGCTCAAGGTTGTCCGCCTTGAACGTCGCACGCTTCCCGATGGCGTTCTAACCAAGGTATATTTGACGTGACCGACCCGCTGCCCACCTGGACGACCATTGCCGGCGTGAACTCCTACTTGAGCCTGGAGGATGCCGAAGCAATCGCCGCAACCCGCCTGTTTACCGGCTCCTGGAACAGCGCAACTGAAGAGACCCGATCAAAGGCGCTGATCACTGCAACGGCGTTGCTAGATCGCATGCGCTGGCAGGGCGGACCATCCGCACCGACACAGCCGCTTGCGTGGCCTCGCGTCCCCGAGCGCTGCCCCGCCGGCTATCCTTTGGTTGTAGAGACGCCTGCCGCGATCCTGACTGCCTGTGTCGAGCTTGCCATTCACTTGCTCACGCAAGGGCAGCACGCCGGTGCGCCAGTCATGCAGCGGATGCTTGGCGACAGCATCACTATGTATTTCCCAACGATTGCCGACGAACTTCCCAAACACGTCCGCCGGCTCATCGAACCGCACTTGCGCGCGTCGTCTGCCAATGTCGCGGAGGTGAAGCTATGAGCGACCATATCGACCAGCTCACCGCCAGCCACGAGACCGAGCTGCAAGAGACAATCGACGCGGCGCTGGATCACGCTGACTCAACGATCAACTGGCATGCAGTCAGCGCGAACATGGCCGCAGCCGACGAAGACGGCGCGACCGACCACGAGCGCAATCAGCTTGCTTTGCTTCTCGACACAGACGAGCCGGAAGAGGGCGCGCTTGCCGCTGCCCTGGACACCGCTGCGCTCGCGTCGTTCTTCGCTGCCATCCTGGCTCTTGCCGGAGCGCAGGCCGGCCACGTCGCCAACACCAACGGCGCCGATGCCGTGACCGCGCGCAATACAGCAATCCAATCCTTTCGCGCCGGTTACCTCTCCGAGAACACCGCTGCCGTCCGCGCAACCGCTGAACGCATGCTTTCTGCCTCCGGCGATCCCGACAGCCGCGCTGCACAGATCCGGCGCGTCATGGGCCTTTCGCGGAATCAAGCACGCTCGCTTAACACGATCCGCGACGCATTGGTGCTGCACGTTGCCGAGCCCCGGCTGGAAGCTGCCGACATACTCGCCCCGCTTGCCGGCAACATCACCGCGGGCCAGCGCCAGATGCTTGTTAAGGCGATCCACCAAGGCACCAATGCTAAGCAAGCCGAAGCCATCCTGGACCGCCACGCCAAGGCCCTGCGCAACGCGCGCACCAAAGCTGTTGCCGGCAATGCTGCGCACCAGATCGCAGAATCCGCCAAGCTAACGGGTTGGCAGATCGCACAAGCCTTCGGCGCGCTACCCGCCAACCAACGCCGATACTGGCGCACCGCTGGCGATGAGCGTGTCCGCGTGTCCCATGCTCAAGTTCCCGGCATGAACCCTAACGGCGTACCGCTTGATCAGCCTTTCGCCACACCACTAGGCCCATGCTTCACGCCGCCCCTGGAGCATGGATGCCGTTGCAAGGCGACATTGAAGCCATCAACATGAGGCACCTGCCGCTCATATCCAACTTGCATGCTGATGACGACTCTTCCGAGGCAGAGCTGCCAGAGTTGCGCTTGTTTCAGGCTGTGATCATTAACGCCTTGCAGGAAGCCGTAGGCAAGAGCGCCGCACCGGATCCTCACGCGATCATCGACGCGCGCCGATGGTTCCATGATGCCGACCGCGACTTTCACGAAGTCTGTGCATGGGCGGACGTGGACCCAATAGCCATGCGTAGCGCAGCCCTTGCGATCATTGCGCAGGCAGACGCAGAACCAGGGCGCAGGCTCTGGAAGATCGTGAATGCCATGGCAGAAAGGGCGCTCGCAGCATGACCGACCTGGACGCTTTTGCAAACGAACCGCTGATCATCGGCGGGCGAAAGATCGATGGCCGCACGACCGAAGCCAAGCGCTTCCGAACCCTTGCCAGCGACCTTGCCGGCCAGCTCCAGCGCAACCCGTCTGGCTCCGACCGGCTGTTGCTTCTGAACGCCGCCACGCTGGCAACGCTGTGCGAGCGCTTCACGGCTGACCTGCTAGAGGGCAAGCCAATCGAGGAAGAACCCTATCGCCGGAACGTCGCTGCTTTAAGTGCTGTGCTGATCAAGCTCGGCATGGCTGCACACAGCCGCGACATAACCAAGCGCGACAAGGCCGGAGCCGATGATTTCGGCGCTGCGCTGATAGAGGCGAATGCGTCATGCACGAACGGCTAGAAGCTCGGTAAGCTGCGCGCGTCCCCGCTCGGTTAAGACGATCCCCTTACCAGGGCCACCCGCTACCGAGACGTGATCCAGATACTTAATAAGCCCCAACGCGAACAGCTGGTTTTCGACCATTGCAACATCGGTTGAAAAAACGCGTGGTGTCGCTTGGATCTGCTTTACCTCTTTAGCCAACGTGTGGATGCCCCCCGCCACATCATTTCTAGAACCGGCAGAGAGAAACGAGGGAGCTATGGCTTTAAACAACTCCTCCCATGTGGCGACGAAGCTTGACGAATGCTCCGTAGGAAATCCGCCGTGATATACGTTGTAGTGATACCGTAACGTCACTTGCGTGGAGAGCGGCGCTAAGTTATCGATCTTAGGTGTTTGGCTTCGCTTAATCTCCGTTAAACTTTGACGTAGCGCTTCGTTTTCGTTTCGAAGTGAATTGATTTGCGTAAGAAGATCTTCGCTTGCTACTGCATCGCCCCTTATCCAACCTACTGCTGGATATTCTTGTGTAGCGCGGGCAATGGACTTGACTACCATTGTGTCTAGGTTTTCCCTGGTAGTCCATTGCCTTACTAGGCGGCCAGACATGACCTTATCGCGAAACTGATCGAGATTTTCTACAAGGCGAGGCGCAGTATCGCTCTTGCCTACGGGGATCATGGATGCGTCTCCATGTACGAACGCGAGCACGACCTTGCCGGTCTCCACAGCGTAATCATATTCTCTCTCAGTGAAGCTGACACCTTCCTCATCTAAGGAGCCATACCGACCTCCCATGATGAGCACGTAATAGTCGCACTCATCAATGACCTTCTTGATGTAAGAGAGTTGTTCAGTATCAGCGGCGGGGAAAAGCTCCATGCCTGCCGGAATGTGCCCGAGGTCTAGAATGCTTCGTATGGCATCCTGGCGTTCGTCAGCGAGATCCCGAAAGGTGGACGAAACGAAGATCTGATACTTTTTTTGCATGCCGCGCCCGTTCAGAGTATGGAAGCAACTGCTTTCAATCACCTGTTTCCCAGGTCAATAGAAGCGCTGAGAGTATGCACGGCATTGTGCATCGCGAAGGTCTCGGCAAAGAAGCCGAGATGGTAGACCTTCCCAGCGCAAGCGAGATCACTAAGCTGACTGGCTTATTGGCTCCAGGCATCATGATCCTATGGGTGCGCGACCGCTTCCGAGATACGGTGCCGCCTAAGCTCACCGATAAGACAGTGAGCTACGCCGTGGTATCCGTTGCCTACAGCGCGGCGGCATACCCGCTATTCCACGTTGATGGTGGCCTAGAGTTGCCCCCCTGGCTCTGGCAGCTCACCCTCTTTTTCATGTTGCCCCTGCTAGTTGGGTTCGCTCTGGTGTACTTCGACCAGTCAGAGCGCTTCTACTCGCTCACCGAAAGACTGGGGCTACGCCCGGTCCATCACACGCCGACCGCTTGGGACTACACCTTCCGCAAACGCCCACAGTCGTTTGTTCTCGTACATCTGAATGACGGGACGGTGATCGCTGGAGCATGGGTGGAAGGCTCCTTCGCATCATCAATCACCGGCGATAGAGATGTGTTCATATCACAGATGTGGCAAGTTGGGGAGAATGGGTCATGGACCATTGTTGATCCGCCCTGACCTGACCCCCTGATTTTCCTCCACGCTCGATTAGAGTCCGGTCCATGGAAGGACGGACGAGATGAAGCGTAAGAGGTTTTCAGAAGAGCAGATCATCGGCGTGCTGAAGGAAGCCGAGGCAGGGGCGAAGACCGCAGACCTGGCACGCCGGCACGGGGTGTCGGAAGCGACGATCTACAACTGGAAGTCGAAGTATGGCGGGCTCGAGGTATCCGAGGCTCGGCGGCTGAAGGCACTCGAGGACGAGAACGCGAAGCTCAAGCGGCTGCTGGCCGATGCGATGCTGGACCAGGCTGCGCTGAAGGATCTTCTGTCAAAAAAGTGGTGACGCCCGCCGCCAAGCGGGAAGCTGTGGCTCATCTCCGGGCCTGCCACGGGATGAGCGAGCGGCGGGCGTGCCGTGTCGTTGGTGCCGATCGCAAGGGCGTGCGCTACCGCTCGACGCGGGCCGACGATGCCGAATTGAGAGAGAAGCTGCGCGAGCTGGCGAACCAACGCCGGCGGTTCGGCTATCGCAGGCTGCATATCCTGCTGCGCCGGGAGGGCGTGATGATCAACCGGAAGAAGACCCAGCGGATCTATCGGGAGGAAGGACTGGCTGTCAGGCGGCGGCGCAGCCGCAGACGTGCGATCGGCGCGAGGGCGCCGGCACCGGTTCTGGCCCTGCCGAACCAACGCTGGAGCCTGGACTTCGTGCACGACCAGATGGCGTCGGGCCGGCGGTTCCGTGTGCTCAACGTCGTCGATGACGTGACCAGGGAGTGCCTGGCAGCGGTGCCGGACACGTCGATCTCCGGGCGCCGGGTGGTGCGCGAGCTGACCGAGCTGATCGCGAAGCGTGGCAAGCCGGGGATGATCGTCAGCGATAACGGCACGGAACTGACCTCCAACGCCGTGCTGGCATGGTGCGGGGAAATTGGCGTGGAGTGGCACTACATCGCGCCCGGCAAGCCGATGCAGAACGGCTATGTCGAGAGCTTCAACGGCCGCATGCGCGATGAGCTGCTCAATGAGACGCTCTTCCTCAGCCTCGATCACGCCCGCGCCGAGATCGCCGCGTGGGTGGAAGACTACAACCGGGAGAGGCCGCACTCGGCCCTTGGATACGACACCCCGGCGGCGTTCGCCGCCGAACTGCAACAGCAATGGCCTGCTCCGCTACGCCCTACGGGCTCCGCTGCGCAGCCCATTGCTTCAACCGCGCTCATGCGCAAAACAACCGCCCGGCTCTAATCCCAGCTGGAGGAAAGCTGGGGGTCAGGTCA
>NZ_JBFNXR010000018.1:0-2610 GCF_040813635.1 Novosphingobium rhizovicinum
CAAGATCCCATGAGGGTGTGGAGAGCGACCTGCGCTGTGGCAGAGCGGGGTTACTGAACTCTCTGGAGATCAATCATGCCTGTCACAGCTGAACAATCTGCAGCGCCGGCCGCCATCCGTGTCGAGCTTGACGCAATTTTCGTCTCGTTGGAACTGAGCAAATCAACATGGCTGGTAACTTCGCTATCGCCAGGTGCCGCCGATAAAATGTCCCGGCACACGGTGGACGGCGGCGACATTGCTGGGCTGTTCGCCCGTATCGGCGAACTTCGCGACAAGGCGCTGGCCCGGACAGGCAGGCTCTATCGGATCGTGTCGATCCAGGAAGCTGGACTTGATGGCTTCTGGCTGCACCGTTCACTGGACCACGAGGATTGGATCGAAAGCCACATCGTGGACGCTGCCTCGATTGCCGTCTCTCGTAAGCGCCGGCGGGCGAAGACCGACCGGATCGACGGTGAGACCCTGATCCGGACGCTGTTGGCCTACAAGCGAGGCGAGCCGCGCGTCTGCTCGATGGTGCGGGTTCCAACCCCGCAGGACGAAGATCGCCGCAGGATCGGCCGCGAACGCAAGATACTGGTCGACGAACGAACGCTGCACATCAATCGTATCAAGGGTTTACTCTTTAGCCAGGGGATTCGAGGGTATGAGCCCGGGCGCCGTGATCGCCGCGAACGGCTTGAAGAGCTGCGCACAGGAGACGGACGCGATCTGCCCACACACATCAAAGCCCAGCTTCTTCGCGAACTCGGCCGCCTCGAACTGCTGATCGAACAGATCAAGGCAGTCGAGGTCGAGCGCGACGCGATCCTGGCGCAGGACAAGGAAGTCATGACCAACCCCACGGCGATGTTGCTCGGCATCAAGGGGATCGGGCCGGAATTCGCGACGATTATCCATACCGAATGTCTGTCCCGGCATTTTGCCAATCGCAGACAGGTCGCATCCTATGCGGGCCTGGCTGCGAGCCCCTGGCAAAGCGGCTCGATCAACCGTGAGCAAGGCATCTCGAAGGCGGGCAATCCACGCCTTCGAACGGCGATGGTGCAACTCGCATGGCTTTGGCTACGCCACCAGCCGGACTCAACGCTAAGCCGCTGGTTCCGCGAACGGGTCAGCCAGAATGCGGGTAGGCGCAAGGCGACGACGATCGTTGCCCTTGCACGCAAGCTTCTCGTCGCGTTTTGGAAATATGTGACGTTCGGTGTCGTCATTGAGGGTGCCACTATGAAAGCCGCCTAACGCAAACACGACTGTAAAGTTACTTCCATCCCCAGGGCCCGATCAGCCCTGACGGATCCAGGGGGACGAACCGTGGTAGTCCATGGCTCCAAGCAAGCCGTCTACAAGAATGGTCTCGTCCTTCTGAGCCCTTGCCCGCCGAAAGCGGGATAGTGGTGCAGCCGCTTCGAACGGCGACCGGATGTGAGGTTGATCAGGCTCGGACGCCGAGCCGCGTCATGCAATCGGGCTCGGACCTCGGATACCGTTTACGAACTTGGAGATGCACAATGTCATCATGATGCCATGCCTTGACGTGGAAGCCCTCATGTGAGGACTATCGCCGCGATGGTGCCGAGCGCCAGCAGGTCATGACGCTGGCGACGGACGAGTTCATCCGCCGCTTCCTGATCCACGTCCTGCCGCGTGGCTTCCACCGTATCCGGCATTACGGTCTGCTCGCCAGTTCGACGCATAAGGAAGCCATGGCGCTCGCCCGCAGGCTGCTGGGGGTTGCTGCGCCGATCGAGGAGCCCGAGCCCGACGAACCGCCCGATCATCGCCCGCCATGCCCATGTTGCGGCGGACACATGACCATTATCGAGACCTTCGCTCGCTGGTGCCAACCGCGCGCACCACCAGCGCCAGCCTCACACGCCCGGAGACACGCGCCATGATCCGGCATGGCTCGCCCCACATGACGGTCGCGCCAATGGCGCATTGGCCGATGACCCGGCGCATGCCCATCTCAGAAATGAACCGGGCACAGGGCACACTGGCCCGCAAAACCAACGCCGCTCGCAGTCCGGCACCGCACAAAATCACGTTGATCCGGCCAGTAGCTGCACTTCCGGATCGGCAGCGTTTCCCCGCCAGAACCATCCCAAAGCTGTTTTACCCATAAACCAGCGCGTGGGGCCCGCGGGTTCCTGCACTGGAGGCTTTCGTACGCAAGCGCCCGAAACCCTTCGCAGACCGGGCCGTTTAGCTTGGCCACGGCGAACGTCTGCTCCTGATAGAAGCTGCCGTATTGACGCCTCGAAGTGGACTGACTGCAAGGCGCCCCCATGCCGGTCATCCATCCCACTGCCGTGATGTCTCCAAAGCTGCCGGCTGCTCCGCACTCAGGTCTCGGCGTCTGACTTCATCTTGTTCGGCTAACCCAGCACCAAGATGGGGATCTCGTCCTCACGCCAACTGACCGCCAGATGAAAGGGCCGCGGCAGGAACAACGTTCCCCTTTTCTTCTCGTCGCATCTTTCGTACAGAGGTGGGGCTGACTTGGCCCTTATTTCCGCTTGGCCCCTTGTGGGTGCAGGTTCGGAAGGCGGGGACCATCGCGTGGCGATGAGCCTCGCGGTGCAGGTCGATGCTTCGGCGACACTG